>JAJBVF010000344.1 GCA_020859965.1 Clostridiales bacterium | reverse complement strand
GAATTTCTGACAGACACAAAAGGCAATGGCATCATGAATACCATCTTTGACGGTGAAGGTCCTTACAAAGGAGACCTGACCTACCGAAATCTTGGCTCGCTGATTGCTTTTGAAACCGGAGAGTCGGTCGCTTACGGTCTTTTCAATGCTCAGGATCGCGGCACATTATTTATCGGTCCGGGCGAAAAAGTTTACTCCGGAATGGTCATCGGTCAGAGTGCGAAGCCGGAAGATATCGAACTCAATGTCTGCAAGACCAAGCACCTGACAAACACGCGTGCGTCCGGCTCTGACGAAGCTCTGAAGCTGACTCCGCCGAAAATCTTAAGTCTGGAACAGGCACTGGAATTTATCGACACAGATGAGCTGCTCGAAGTGACACCGAAGAGTCTGCGCATCCGCAAGAAAATACTGGATCCGACTTTGAGGAAAAGAGCCTCCTTTAAGAGAACGAACTAAATCAATCTGCGGAAAATATAATAGTTACTGAAACCACCGAAAAGACAGTTTCCACTGATCAGGGGATTGCAAAAGGCTTTGATATTCTTCTACTGTCAATATTTCCTCTAATGTGGATAGCTCGTCATCCTCTACCACAGCGTGAAGACAGTCCGTGAAGCAAAGACCGGGATAGATCAGGCACCACCAGTTCCGGCCTTTTGCACTTCCCAGGCAGATGCGAAGGGCTTCATACCATCCTGCCGGAAAGGTGCAATTCCCATAGGTGCGATCCGGAAAATAGCTTTGCGTAAGCTCCACCGATGCGTGATAGGATACTCCCTGTACTTCGAGCACATCATTGGCTGCCTCTTCAATCTGTGAAAGATTCCCGGACAGGAATTGCAGCACCTTATCCCGGTCATTCCAATCTGTCAGCTCTTCTTCTGGCAGCAAGGCGGATCCGGTCTTAGAGCCAACAGAAACTTCCTGTGACAGAATCCGGTTCTCATACTCCGGCATTGCCTCCGATATCCACGCGAGTACCGCATCGCGCACCTCATACTTTATATTCTGATCCACCGCACTGTCACTGTTCGCTAATATATGAAAGCGCACTACCTTCTCCGCGATCCTCTGCTGTAGACTCGAATGCTGAATGGCTGCAGCTGATGAATGCAGGAATACGGCAAGGATCAATAGAACGATCCGTGTGCTCCAGCAGCGCTCAAAACATCTCCCTTTCTTCCTTTCAACCGGATTCACGATCTTATAAAAACGCTTGTTTATAAACATAACAGGCAACCTCCTTTTTCTATTTCGGAGTGTTGCCTGTATTTTTGTTGTTATTCAGGTATTTATCTCACTGCCCCGATCAGGCTGCGGATGTCATCAATGTTCTGGCACTGCATATAATTCTCAATACCTTCTATCACGTCGATCGTGGCATGTGGATTCCGGAAGCTGGCAGTACCAACCGCAACTGCCGTCGCACCGGCAAGTATAAATTCCAGCGCATCTTCCGCAGATGCGATTCCTCCCATTCCAATGATCGGAATCTTTACGGCCTGTGCGCTCTGATATACCATACGCACAGCAATCGGATGAATTGCCGGACCAGACACACCTCCGGTGCGGTTTGCCAGTGCAAACGTGCGGCGGTTCACATCAATCTTCATACCGGTAAGAGTATTGATCATGGAGATGGCATCCGCGCCTCCGGCTTCTGCCGCACGCGCCAGATCTGAGATGTCCGTCACATTGGGGCTGAGTTTCATGATTACCGGCTGCTTCGCATGTTTTTTGATCTCACTTGTTATCGTTTCCACTGAATCCGGATTCTGTCCAAAAGAGATCCCACCACATTTGACGTTTGGACAGGAAATATTGATTTCAAGAAGATCCACTGTATTTTCATCTGAGAGACGCTCTACCACATCGAGATACTCTTCCGTCGTGTGGCCGCAGACATTTACAATTACAGCGGTGTCATAATCTGCCAGGAAAGGAAGATCCCGGGAACAAAAAGTCTCTATGCCCGGATTCTGCAATCCTATCGCATTCATCATCCCTCCGCGGATTTCCGCCACCCGGGGAGTCGGGTTCCCGGGCCACGGAACATTCGCCACTCCCTTTGTCACAACGCCGCCGAGCCGGTTCAGATCGACAAATTCTCCATATTCCATACCGGAACCAAAGGTGCCAGACGCTGTCATCACCGGATTTTTTAATTCAACACCCGCTATCGATACTTTTGTATTTATCATCGTCATTCCCTCACAAAACCACATCAGCCGCAGCAAACACCGGACCTTCTTTACAGATACGCTTATTCCTGACCTGAGAATGCGCATCAACCTCATTCGAATCGCAGACGCAGGCAAGGCAGGCTCCGATGCCGCATGCCATCCGCTGTTCAAGAGAAAGCCAGCACCGGATCCCCTGCTCTTGTGCATAGGTTTTGACAGCGCGCAGCATTGGAGTCGGGCCGCAGGCAAAAATGACATCCGCCTGAAGATTCTTTTCGCGGATACAGTCCAGCACATTCCCATGCGTGGCCGGGTATCCGTTCAGGCAGGATTTTGAGCAGGGGGTATCACTTTCTGCCGAATGCACAGTATTGCTCTTTCGGAAAGCTGCCTCATTTTCTACAGAAAGATACAGTTTTCCATTTGCGGCCAGCTCATCTGTCAGAAAAAGTTCATCGCGATATCCCGCTATCACCTGAACGTTGCCGCTCAGCCTTTTTGAAAGTTCCACCATCGGAGGAATTCCGATCCCCCCTCCGATCAGAAAAGCCGTCTGCCCTGCCGGACACTCTTCCAGCGGAAAGCCATTCCCCAGAGGTCCCAGAATTTCAAGAGATTCCCCCGCATGATATCCGGCAAATTCCGCCGTACCTTTCCCGGCCACCCGGTATACCAGTCTCAGAGCACCACGCTTTGCATCGGTCTCACAGATGCTGATCGGGCGCGGAAGCATCCGCCCCGAATCATTACTGTACACGGAGACAAACTGTCCCGGCAGAGCGTTTTTTGCGATCGGCTCTGCTTTCAGCCACATACTGTATATCTGGTCCGCGATCATTTCCTGTGAAAGAATGATTGCTTTCTGAATCGATTTTTCCGCCATTTTTTTCTCCTGTCTGTCTAAGGATTTGTTACGAAACAACTTATACATCTGCACATGTTGTTTTAACAGCTCCTGGTCTCCAGCGCATGTCTGATATCCTCGATCATATCCACAACCGCCGCACGGCTCGCTTCAGCAAAGTGGTCCGCACCAAAAGAAGCATATTTTTCCTGTTTGTATGCCGCGATGATTCCACGGGAAGAATTCACAATTGCGCCTAACCCGTCTTCATTGAAATAATGCACAAGATCTTCTGCTTTTCCGCCCTGCGCGCCATAGCCCGGCACCAGGATAAATGACTTTGGCATAACACGGCGCAGGACCTTACCCATCTCCGGATAGGTGGCACCTACCACAGCTCCAACATAGCTGTAAGTATCCCCCATACAGGTGTCTGCCCATTCAGCTACTTTTTCACCCACCAGTTCATACAGAGGCCTCTGTCCGAATGCATTCTGCGCATTGCCTTCCCGGGATGACGTATCTGCGATCAGCTGATCCTGAAACTCTCCGCTCGAAGGATTGGATGTCTTGACCAGAACAAAAATCCCTTTCTTTTCTTCCCTGCAGACATCGAGAAATGGTTTGATCCCGTCTATCCCAAGATATGGATTGACCGTAGCGAAATCTTCTCCAAAAGGGGTAAGCATCTGGCTGCCGACACGCACACTGCCAAGATGAGCAGCCGCATAAGCCGCTGATGTCGATCCGATATCGCCGCGCTTTACATCGCCGATCACCACCAGTTCTTTTGATTTACAGTAATCAACTGTCTTCTTAAATGCAGCCAGTCCTGGAAGCCCAAACTGCTCATACATGGCAATCTGCGGCTTCACAGCCGGAATCAGATCGTACACCGCGTCGACAATTTTTTTATTATACTGCCACACCGCCTCCGCAGCTCCCTCAAGTGTCTCACCGTATTCTGAAAAAGCAGCCTTCGTAATCGAATCAGGTATATAGGCCAGCATCGGATCGAGTCCTACAACGACAGGCGCGTTTGTTTTTTTTATGTTTTCAATCAGTTTCTGTATCATTACTCTTTTCCTCCGTATTTTTATTTATCAGATACGCTCGCGCGTACTTTACCACACCATTAAACGCATAGGCACAGAACAAACAGCCAGAAGCGAGCCTGCCATACCCCACATAGCGGTACACATGATAAGTCATGCGTGCCGACTTAAGTTTACCGCCCGACTTGCCGGAAGCACTCAGACGATATTTTAGCAGTGGTTCATTTACTGCCACTGCATAGCCATATTTTTTCAAAATACGCAGCCAGGTAATATAATCCTCATGACTATCTTCATTTTCCATCGGGAATTCCCGCGCGATTTCTGTCCGCAGAAGAACAGAAGAACAATTGATACAATTATGAAGCAAAAGGCGGCGCCTGGTAATCTTCTCTGGCACAGGGATTACATGACCGGTCAGCGTACCTTTCCCGGTAACCAGCTCCCTCGCAGTCGCACATAAAGCCGGAGAGTATTCGTCATTTTCATGATTTTCCAGCAATGCCAGCTGCTTTTTCAGCTTGTCCTCATCCCACCAGTCATCAGCATCCAGGAAAGCGACATATTTTCCTCTCGCCATCTGAACTCCCCGGTTGCGTGTACCTGCAGCGCCCAGAGGCGTTTCATTCTTACTGTACATCACCTGTTTCAAGCTCCGATATTTCTTCATTACAATATCCAGATTATCCGGGGAACAGTCATTCAGTACCAGAATCTCTACAGGAACGTCCTGAGCCAGAGCAGAATCGATTGCACAGGAAATCGTCTCTGCACATCCAAATGCAGGTATGATCACCGATACAAGCGGCGCATCATCCGAAACATCAGTCTTTCCATCCGGGAAGTCATTATTCCGCTTTTCTTCCCGCTTCTTCATTTCGGAAGAATCTTCTGTCTTTTCGTCTGGAAACACGGATACTTTAGCCGCGGCATCCCGTGTTGAGGCAGTCTTCTGCCACTGCTCCACCCCTTCTGTGTTCTCTTTCTGAAACAAAATCTTTACTGTCGTAGCGATCAGCTGCAGGTCAAGTAAAAAGGAAAAATTCTCGATATATGTGAGATCCAGTTTCAGCTTGTCATAAGGCTTTGTATTATATTTTCCATAGACCTGCGCATATCCGGTCAGGCCAGCCTTTACCTTCAGGCGGTAAAAGAATTCCGGAATCTCTTTTTCGTATTCTGCGGCAATCTCCGGGCGCTCTGGTCTTGGTCCAACCAGAGACATATCTCCCGCAAGGATGTTAAGAAGCTGGGGGAGCTCATCAAAGTGAATGTTGCGCAGCACCTTTCCTACAGGTGTGACACGGCTGTCCCCTTTCGCCGCCAGACGTGCGCCATGTTTCTCCGAATCCACACGCATGCTGCGAAACTTATATACCATAAATATTTTCCCATCCTTTGTCAGGCGTTCCTGGCGATAAAAAACAGGTCCGCCGTCGTAACCTTTTATCAGGATGGCGATAATCAGAAACAATGGCGAAAGCAAGACCAGCCCTGCAGCTGAAATGACCACATCAAAAAATCGTTTGACTGCCTGCTGCTCCACAGTCAGACCGCGATTGCGAAACAATAGCAAAGGCGTATCAAACATGTTGATCTCCTCTGAACTCATCACCATAATATCAGAGATCTTAGGCTGACAGTAACACCGGATATCATGTTCAAAACAGAACTTCAAAAACAGATTTCGTTCATGTGATGGAATGTCGCCAATCATAACCGCCTGATACTTCAGAATCTCTTTTTTGATTGCTTCTGTTCCCCGTTCCAGAGAAATGGTACCCTGAATCGCATACTTATCTTTCCGCGTTTTCATTTTATCCATCAATGCATTTGGGCTGAATTTCCCATAAATCAACAGAATCTCATGCGGCGGATAGATTCTCACATAAATCCATCTCATAAAGAGAACCCATAAAATAACCGCAATCAGATTGATCACACACACACGAATCATCGGCCCGATGTGTTCCAGAAACGTCCAACGTCCGATCAGCGCCAGCTGGAGATATATGACAAAATTGACGATCAGAACCGAAAAAATCTGAGAGAGAAGCACGTCAAGCACTCTCTGATATCCGACTTTAAAAGCAGAAAAAAGCTTGGACACCACCACGACCAGAAATGCGTACAGCGCAATCAATGCCCAATGTCCCCAGAAGCTGTACCTTCTGCCAATCACGGACGGTATATGATATTCATGAAACCAGGTATACGCAAATACACCGGTCTGTATTGCTACGATCAGTACCGAAGCCACGAACATGATCAGTCTTTTGTACTGTTCTCTTTTCTTCATGAAACGTATCTCTCCTTCCGACCTGCCGCACCGCCACTGCTGTTTCCATTGCCTGATGTTCGATCAACAATAGAGTCAGCGCCATGCTATCGGACATTATAAAACACTTAAGGCAAAATAACAACCGGAAAGCAGTAAAAAAGGCCGCCTCCACAGAATACATAATCTCTGCATCCATGACAGCCACGATGATGCCTGGATGCTGCAGTTATGTATTTCTTTTGTGCGGGTGCGGCCTGCAATTGTCTTAAGGTGAACCTCAGACACCCCCATTATACGATCTGGCAAAGGATCTGTGGATGATAAATCTCAATGCAGCAATTACGTTGCAGATCTATGTGTAAAAGATCTTCTATCCGTGCAATCCATCGATAAAAGCTGAAATCTTTTCTGCCGCTATCTCCTCATCCGGTCCATCAAATTCCATAACAATCTCATCTCCGCTCTGTACACAGGCGCTTAAGACACTCAGCAGACTCTTTGCATTGTATTCCCGATCTCTGAAATGAATCGTAATTTTCGATTCATACTCCATCGCCATCGTACAAAGCTCACCCGCCGGACGAAGATGGAGCCCCAGCTCATTCTTTACGGTCATTCTTCTCTCCATTGAATCTATTCCTCCGTTGAAACTTCTATCTGTTCCGTCTCCGCGGCATTCACGATCAATGTCACTTCAGACACAAGTGTATATCCGTCCGGCAGCTCAATTTCCACCGGAATCTCATAATCGCCTGCGACAGTACAATCAGCCAGGTCAATCGTAGCCGAAATCTCACTTGCCAGGATCGTACTGTCTTCCTCATCCGCATGAACCGTCACGGAAATCACATCCGCAGGAGAGAATGTAAGCACCATATCCTCGGGGCGATTCAGAACTGTAAGATCAGAAAGAGCGATCTGTACTGTCTGATCTCCGCTTTTTTCGACCTGTATGGTAACCGAGATCACTGAATCCACACCTTGCGCAAGACGCACATTTTCCATAGATGTCAGTGTCTCCGTCAGATCAATCTCCTGCGTAAAAGTCTCATTAGCTCCGGCTACAGACACAGGGGAACTCACCGTAATCGAATCAATATTCTCCAGAGCTTCACTTGTCCCCACAAGATTTACTGTAGTCGGCAAGGTACTCACATCAGTGATCTCATACCCACTCTCCGGCGTCCCACTCGTCTCAATTTCAATAGGGACTTCATAAAGAACTTCCCAAAGCTCTACATCGACATCCACCGTATTATCTGAGAGTAATACACCAGACGAGTCTTTGATCTGAAGCCGGCTCATTTGCGTCTCACTGAGCGTGTCGCCATTCTTATCCGAAATAGTAAGTGTAGAAGAGAGGCGTTGATCTGTGGAAATTCCACTGACTGAAACCGATGCTGTCACCTGGCCGATCCTCTCCAGAAGGCTCTGAGGGCCTGAAATCTGTACCGTTTTGCCTTCCACAACCTCTGTCGTACCGACCTCATATCCGCTCTGCGGTGTCCCGGAAGTCTCTATAGTGACCACAAATTCATTTTCTACAATCTGCTCCAGTTCTACTTTCATAGAAGACGGAACGACAGTAATTTCGTCCAGCGTCACCGCGGAATTACTGCAGGTAACTGTGAGTGGAACCGTATTCATTTCAGTCAGATTTTCCATATCAGCCACAACGGTAAAATCGGAAGCAGACAGGCTTTCCAGAACACGCCTGCGCTCCGTCACCTTAATCACAACCGAATCTTCGGAAGTAATATCAAACGCCTTATCAATCTCCGTCACACTGTCTTCGTTAATAATTTCAATCTTGATATCCCGGAACAGCTTGGATTTGGTCGGGTTATCCACATTCGCCACTACGATCCAGATCAGGAACGCAATAGCAACTGACAATAGCTTAAGAGCCATATTTCTGGTAAATCTGCCATGCAGTTTTCCGGATGTCTTATGTTTCATTCTTCGTCCACCCTTTCCAGAGTTTGAATTTTCTGGGGGCAACTGATTTATTCTGTGCGATCACAAGCTGCCGCTTCAGTTCATCCGTTGATATTCCGTGCATCAGCTCACCCTTATACGCAACAGAAATAGCACCCGTCTCTTCAGATACGATCACAGTCAGAGAATCCGTCTCCTCACTGATCCCCACACCGGCTCTGTGTCTGGTACCCAATGCCTTATTCAACATCATATTGTCAGACAAAGGGAGATAGCAGGTGGCTGCCGTAATGCGGTTTCCCTTTATGATCACCGCGCCATCGTGAAGCGGTGTATTGTGTTCAAATATATTGACAAGAAGCTGACTGGTGACAATCGAGTCAAGCATAATGCCAGTTCGCTCGTATTCTTCCAGACGAATGTTCTGTTCGATCACCATCAGGGCACCCGTTTTTGCCTTACTCATTTCCTGAGAGGCTTTCACGATCTCATTAACCGTCTTGTCACTGAAACGCTCTGTCACATCTTTATTTCCATCACCGAACATGATCAGGCCGGAAAAAATCGGCCGTTCGCCAAGGTGCTCCAGGGCCTTCCTGATCTCCGGATGAAAAACAACCACTGCCGCAGTGATCGCTATATCCACGATCCGGTTCACCAGGTACATAAGCGTCGTCATCTGCAGAAGATATACCAGAGCGATGCAGGATACCAGGATCATCATGCCTTTCAGAAGATTCCAGGCTCTGGTATTTTTAATCCAAAGCAAAACAT
>JAJBVF010000300.1 GCA_020859965.1 Clostridiales bacterium | reverse complement strand
CCGATGCATTATCCGGAAACAGAGGAAGCACGGGTGTTAATGAAGCATCGGACAATGTTGGAAATATCGATACGGACGCAGCATCGGACAATAGCGGACGTACTGGAGCGGATGCGGCGGTTGGAAGTATCAGAGAAATCGAGTTCCTTATCAGTGATTTTGAGACTACCATGAACCTTCAGATCTGGAAAAACTATGCGGATGAATTTGATGTGATCCTTGTACATCCGGGCGGCCGTTCTGCCGGTCCGTTTGGGGAGGAAATCGGAACGGCAAGATATCGGCTTGGATTTACCACGCTTCTGGTATATTATGGGGAGCCTGATCCTTATCAGGCAGAGCAGGAGATCTATATTGATTTTATCCCGGAAGGAGACTATATCGACAGTGGAAACTGGCGGATTCTTCTGCGGCCAAAGCGTATTGTTACCGGGGAATATTCCATCTGGATGGCAGACGGCCGGGCAAGAAATGCGGGGACCCGTTTTTTAAGCCCGACTCCCGATACCACTATGACGATACCGTCTACTGCGGCGCGGGTGATCGCGGTCGGCGCTTACGATGCCCGGTTGGATTCGTATGCGGCTTTTTCCGGGCGCGGTTGGCCGGACACACCGTATCTCAATCGGCCTGACCTGGCTGCCCCGGGCGTAGATGTTATGACTACCGCTGTTGGAGGCGGATATGTGAGCGTGTCCGGCACTTCATTTGCGGCGCCCTTTGTGACCGGATCCGCAGCACTTTTGATGGAATGGGGCATTGTGCGCGGACATGACCCGTATCTCTACGGAGAAAAAGTGCGGGCATACCTGCACCGCGGTGCGCGGCAGCTGCCGGGCTTCACGCATTGGCCGAACAATCAGGTGGGGTATGGAGCGCTGTGTGTGCGGGAGAGCCTGCCGGTGTGAGGGGATGCATTCGAGTGGCTTCGCCGTGGCTATAGGCTTACTGATTTTTTTGTAAAAAGAAAGCATTTTGATGGAAGAGGACGTTATTTTATGGTATCATGACGATATAAGAGCCATAATGTAACTTACAAGAAGTTCGCCGCGCTTGCGGGAGCGAACTTCGTAAGTTAACGAGCAGCTGCTTTTGCTGCGAGTAATATAACTTATCGGAAAGAGAGGGTGCTGAGCGCCAGTGGCGTCTACACTTCGTTTCGGTCCGTCCTAAACGCGTGCCACTGGCACGCAGGACCGTTTAGCACCGACCGGAGCGGAAGCGGAGAACTTGCGTACTCTCACCCGATAAGTTAACGACAGAATCGCCAGATTCTGGAGATTATGAGAAGCGGTTTTCTTCTCATAATGTCATGGAATGCACCAGAAACGTTTTCTATCTGCTCTGCGATTCCGGCATCGTTATTAAAAATAAGCTCAGTCATTACACTATTACATAACAGGAGGAATTATTTATGATTTACAGAAAATTTCAGGATGAAGAGCTGTCCGCACTGGGACTTGGATGTATGCGTCTTCCCACGATCGAAAGGGAGGATTCCAGAATAGACGAGGCGGCCGCACAGGAAATGGTCGATTATGCTATTGCGCACGGGATCAATTATTTTGACACCGCATGGGGGTATCATGGAGGTGAGTCGGAGCGCGTAATCGGACGCTGCCTGAAAAAATATCCACGCGAGCAGTTTTATCTTGCCTCAAAGTTTCCGGGCTACGATCTTTCCAACATGGATAAGGTAGAGGAAATTTTTGAAAAACAGCTGGAAAAGTGCCAGGTGGACTATTTTGATTTTTATCTTTTCCACAATGTCTGTGAGATGAATATTGAGGACTATCTGGATGAGAAGCACGGGATTTTTGCCTATCTTATGAAACAGAAGGAAAATGGCCGGATCCGCCATCTCGGATTTTCCGCGCACGGTGCGCTGCCTGTGCTGAGAAAATTCCTGGAAAAATATGGGAAATATATGGAATTTGGACAGCTGCAGCTGAATTATCTGGACTGGACGTTCCAGGGAGCGAACGCAAAGGTAGAATTGTATAAGGAATACGGGATTCCGGTGTGGGTGATGGAGCCGCTGCGCGGCGGCCGGCTGGCAAATCTGAAGCAGGAGGACGCCGAAAAGCTTTCCGCTCTGCGCCCGGATGAAGGAGTACCGGCATGGGCGTTCCGCTTCCTGCAGAGCATCCCGGAGGTGACCATGATCCTCTCAGGTATGTCGAACATGTCTCAGCTGAAGGATAATATTGCGATCTTTGAGACAGACAAACCGCTGAATGAGGAAGAGAAAGACGTATTGCTGGGTGTGGCGAAAGGGATGACCGACCATATCGTGGTTCCATGTACCGCCTGTCATTACTGCGTCAGCCGCTGCCCGCAGGAGCTGCCGATACCGGATATCCTTCAGGTATACAATGAGCATCGCTTTTCCAACGGCGGATTTATCCCTGCCATGTACATCAGCACACTTCCGGAAGAGAAACGTCCGAATGCCTGCATTGGCTGCCGCAGCTGTGAGGAAGTCTGTCCGCAGCAGATCAAAGTGTCAGAGGCGATGGCTGATTTCGTGGCACGGCTGAAGTCCTGAGAAAGTGAGTGTTTTATGAAAGCGGTATTGATTGGAAAGAAAGAGCGGTTTGAAAAGTTCTGCCCGGATTCTGTATTTACGGAGTCTGTGGAAAAGGTATATCTGTCGCTGGAGCAGGCAGAGAAAGATTTGCCAGAGGAAGCGCGGGATGCGCAGTTTCTGGCGGCAGATGCTATTGCAAAGGTGCCGGAAAGCCTGATTGCGCAGATGTCCGGGCTGAAGATCATTCATTCAGAAGGAGTGGCTTACAATGGAATTGATTGTGACGCGGCAGCCCGGCGGGGGATTTATGTATGCAACAACCGGGGCGTGAACGCAGACGCAGTCTCGGAGCAGACAATTCTGCTGATGCTTGGTCTGCTGCGCTGGGTAATTCCCGGAGATGATGCGGTACGCGCAGGCAGACAGATTCAGCGAAAAGAAAGCATGATGCTAAACGGAATCACGGAGCTTGGTGAGTGCCGGGTCGGTCTGGTCGGCTTTGGCAATATAGCAAAAGCTGTGGCGAGGCGGTTGATTCCCTTTGGCTGTGAGGTATATTATCATGCATCTCATCGAAAGACTCCTGAGACGGAGGCGGAATATGGCGTCTCCTGGATGGAGATGGAAGAGATGCTTAAAAGCTGTGATATCGTCAGCATTCATGTCCCGGTGACGCCGGAAACTGTGGGAATGGTAGACGAAGCGTTTTTAAAAATGATGCGCAAAGACGCATTCCTGATCAATACGGCACGAGGTGAGATCGTTGATAATACGGCTCTTGGCAGAGCACTTACGGAAGAATGGATCGCCGGTGCGGGGCTGGATACCGTGGCTCCGGAGCCGGTCGCCGCGGATCATTTGCTGCTGCATCTGCCTGCGGAAGCGGAAAACAGGCTGTTGTTTTCGCCTCACATCGGCGGTGTGACAACAGGTGTATTCCGGAAGGCGCACCGCAACATCTGGAAGGCGTTTGAACAGGTCAGCAAAGGAGAACGGCCGGCGAATATTGTGAATCGTGTATGAGCCAGGAGCGAAAGCAAGGGATGGCATGCGAAGAACGCAAAAACTATAAGAATGGTCTGTGGCTGGCCGTTCCGAATAGCTGCCAGTTTTTTTATACAGGAGGGACAGAATGAAATTTCGCGAGCGCTTTATGAATGGAGAGGCAGAGTTTGACGAAATCTTTGATTTGACAGATGAATGGAATTTCAGTGATGAGGAATGCACGCTTCGGGAGTATCTTGGCCTGACGGCAGAGGAAGAAGACGTATGGATCAGTGAGAGTGATGAGGCGCTGGAGAGCCTGATGGAGAAAGAGCGCCAGGCACTCTGATGGAAGAATAAGTGTTGGAAATGTTGCAGTCAAAGCCCCCGATGCAGGCGCGTTTGCCTGGTTCGTTGCTTTGCGGGAAGAAAAGGTCTTAAAGCCTGGATTATGTATTAGAAGAAATATTCAGGGAAATCAAGAACAGCGGAGGACAGAAAAATGAGCAGATTAATGATCATCGGATGCGGCGGTGTCGCTTCCGTGGCGATACACAAATGTTGCCAGAACAGCGAAGTGTTTGACGAGATTATGATTGCGAGCCGCACAGTGTCGAAGTGCGACGCGCTCAAAGAAAAACTGGAGCAGCTTTATTTTACAGAGAATACCGCAGATAATGCTGAAGAATCTGTCAGCGGGCAGGAGGCAGGTGCAGCGAATTCGGCGGCGAACTCCCGAAAAAGGACGAAGATTACGACGGCGCAGGTAGACGCGGATCATGTGGAAGAGCTGACCGCGCTGATTCGTTCGTATCAGCCGGATGCGGTGCTGAATGTAGCGCTGCCATACCAGGATCTGACGATCATGGACGCCTGCCTGGCAGCGGGGGTGGATTACATAGATACTGCAAACTATGAGCCGGAAGACACAGATGATCCCCAATGGCGCGCAATCTACGAGGAGCGCTGTAAACGGCTGGGATTTTCCGCTTATTTTGACTATTCCTGGCAGTGGGCGTATCAGGAACGCTTTGAAAAAGCAGGGCTGACGGCTTTGCTTGGCACCGGTTTTGATCCGGGCGTGACCAGCGTTTTTGCAGCTTATGCACAGAAGCATTATTTTGACGAAATTCACACGATCGATATTCTGGACTGCAATGGCGGCGACCATGGCTATCCGTTTGCGACGAACTTCAACCCGGAGATCAATCTCCGTGAGGTATCCGCGCCCGGTTCCTACTGGGAAGACGGGAAATGGGTAGAGATCCCGCCAATGACGATCAAACGCGAATATGATTTCGCGGGCGTTGGCAAAAAGGACATGTATCTGCTTCACCATGAGGAGATTGAGGCGCTGGCAAAAAACATTCCGGGTATAAAGCGCATCCGCTTCTTTATGACGTTTGGACAGAACTATCTGACACACATGAAATGTCTGGAAAATGTGGGAATGCTCTCAACGACACCGGTGAATTTCAACGGTCAGGAGATCGTGCCGATCCAGTTTCTGAAGGAATTGCTGCCGGATCCCGCTTCGCTTGGACCGCGGACGGTCGGCAAGACGAATATCGGCTGTATTTTTACCGGCGTGAAAGACGGAAAAGAAAAGACCCTTTACATTTACAATATCTGCGATCACCAGGAGTGCTACCGCGAGGTCGGCTCACAGGCAATCTCCTATACGACGGGAGTGCCGGCGATGATCGGGGCGATGATGGTAGTGACCGGACAGTGGAAACGGCCGGGCGTCTTTACGACCGACGAATTTGATCCGGATCCGTATATGGAAGCGCTGAACCGCTGGGGATTGCCCTGGGTGGTGGAAGAGAATCCGGTGCTGGTGGATTGAGGAGTGATTGTAAAACCGGTTCCGATAGCCAGTCTACTTTCCAGAGAGGCGCGGCAAAAACCATGGCGTGGTGAATTGATAGCTGCTGTATGATGATTTAATGGAAGAAAGAGAAGAGGACATGGAAAAGACGATGCGGATCGATGAGATACCCACTCCCGCCTACGTGGTGGATGAGGGAAAACTGATACAGAATCTGGAAATCCTGAAGGGGGTACAGGAGTGGACCGGCTGCCGGATTCTTCTGGCCCAGAAAGCCTTTTCCATGTTCAGCGAGTATCCGCTGATTGGGAAATACCTTTCCGGTACGACGGCGAGCGGCCTTTTTGAAGCGCGGCTTGGACACGAAGAGATGGGGAAGGAAAACCATATTTTTTCCCCGGCTTATCGGGAGGGCGAGATAGATGAGATCGCAGGAATCTGTGACCATGTGGTCTTTAATTCCTTCTCACAGCTGCGCAGATTCCGGGAATACTGTCAGGGAAGAACAAGTATCGGCCTTCGCGTCAATCCGGAATGTTCCACGCAGGGGGATCTTGCGATCTACGATCCCTGCGCACCGGGATCGAGGCTTGGAATCACCTTCGGGGAATTTCAGCGGGAGCTGCGAAAGGATCCGGACGTATTGAAAAATGTGGATGGTCTGCATTTTCACACACTCTGTGAGCAGAATTCGGATGATCTGGAGACGACTCTGGACGCGGTGGAGCGTCGGTTTGGCCCGTATCTGAAGCAGATGAAATGGCTGAATATGGGCGGCGGACACCATATCACGCGCGAGGATTATGATCTGGAGTGCCTGGAGCGATGTATTCGCCATATGCAGAAGACTTATGATGTGGAAGTTTATCTGGAGCCGGGGGAGGCAGTTGCGCTGAACGCCGGATATCTGGTGACGGAAGTCCTCGATGTAGTCAAAAACGGAATTACCACTCTGATCCTCGACACGTCGGCAGCCTGCCATATGCCGGATGTGCTGGAGATGCCCTACCGGCCGCCGCTTTTTGAAAGCGGAAAGCCCGGCGAAAAAAGATACAATTACCGTCTGTCCTCCTGCACCTGCCTGGCGGGAGACATCATCGGCGACTATTCCTTTGACCGGGAGATCCAGCCCGGAGACCGTCTGTATTTTGAGGATATGGCAATCTATTCCATGGTGAAAAACAACACCTTTAATGGGATGGCGCTGCCGTCCATCTGGGTGATGAAGCCGGAAGAAGAAACTTTGCGAGGTGAATGCCGGCTGGTGAGAGCGTTCGGATATGAGGACTTTAAAGGCAGACTTTCTTAAAACCAGATTTTACTAAATTCAGGCGGTATGCCTGCAAAAGGAATCCGAAAGGAGGCAACACGACCATTATGCGAAGTTTATATTCCTGCCCGTCAGCGGACGATTTTCATATGCCGGCGGAATTTGAGCCTCACCGCGGCTGTGTGATGATCTGGCCGGTGCGTCCGGGTTCCTGGCCGTATGGTGCGAAGGAGGCGCAGCGGACTTTTGTCGAAATTGCCTGCGCCATCGCAAAGAGCGAGACTGTCTGGATGCTGGCAGCGCCAGAGCAGATCAATGTGGTGCGGGAGGCATTTTGTGCGGAAAATCCGGATGGGCATTCTGATAAGTATTCTGGAGTGCGGTCGGTCGTGGAAGATGTATCGCATTTTGGCGGGCTGGTTGCTGAGGGGAATCTGTTGCAATCTGGAGAACGAGCTGACGGACGACAATTTTGTGAGGATGACAAGCAGCGGATGCCCGAAGGAAGTGTCTGTGATATTGGAAGAAACACATGGATTCCGTGCGCTCCGAACATCTATCTGTTGCCAATTGAGACAGACGATGCCTGGGCGCGAGATGTCGGACCAACTTGTGTGGTCCGGGATGCTGAAGCAATATTCGTGCGCAAAAATGCTGAAGAGAAAGCTGAAAAGGATGTTGAAAAGAAAGCTGGAGAAAAGGCGGGTTCGGACTCTGGTTTAATGTCTAAAGAAGCGCGGAAAATTCGAGAAATGCCGGAAGAGCGGGAAAAGCAGGAAACGCGGGAAGTGCGCGGCATAGACTGGCAGTTTAACGCCTGGGGCGGGGCTGTAGACGGTCTGTATGCACGCTGGGAGAAGGATAATCTTGCCGCAAAAGCAATCTGTGAAGCTTTGGAAATAGACTGCTATGACGCGCAGAATTTTGTGCTGGAGGGCGGTTCCATCCATTCAGATGGGGAAGGTACGGTGCTTGTGACAGAAGCCTGTCTTCTGAGTGCGGGGAGAAATCCCCGGATGACGAAATATCAGATTGAAGATTTCCTGAAACAGTATCTGGGCGCTGAAAAAATCATCTGGCTGCCGCGCGGCATCTGGCAGGATGAGACCAATGAGCATGTCGATAATGTCTGCGCGTTTGTCCGGCCGGGAGAAGTGGTACTTGCCTGGACAGACGATGAAAATGATCCGCAATGGGAATTGAGCAATGCATCGCTTCGTGTACTGGAAAGAGAGACAGACGCCAGAGGAAGAAAGCTGACTGTACATAAACTGCCGATTCCGGCAGAGCCGGTTTGTATTACGGAGGAAGACCTCGCGGGCTTTACATTTGAAGAAGGCGAAGACATCCGTGAAGCGGGAGAACGCCTTGCGGCGAGTTATGTAAATTTCTATATCGCAAACGGTGCGGTGGTCGTACCGCAGTTTGGAGATGAAAATGACGTGCAGGCTACAGAACTTCTGAGAGGGTTGTTTCCCGGGCGAGAGATCATTCCGGTATATGCCAGACCGGTGATCGTCGGCGGAGGAAATATTCATTGTATCACGCAGCAGATTCCGTGAAAGGAATGTGAAGTAAATCGGGCAGGAGCCGTTTACCGGATTCCTGCCTGATTCGCTTTAATGCGCAGGGCCGGGCAAGGAGTTTTGTGGCTGAAGCCGCACCCAGCCCGCGCGGCGGGCAGGAGCCGAAAAGTCGCCTCCTGCTCAATCGTAGAGTCACTGCCTGATTTATTCAAGGGTCACGCTGATCAGCTCTATCTGACCGGTCTTTTTATTTTGAATCCGCATAAGGAGCGCGCATCCGGCGCCGCCCTTGATCTTTACGCTTTTGTTATTTTTGATAGCTGTACTTTCAGAGTTTGCGTAGAATACATTGATATATCCGCTAAGAAGCTTCCAACCACTCTTCAGCGTCACTTTTACTTTTACTTTTTTACCCTTAAAGTCCGAATAATTCAAAGTCGCACTGGAGATTGTTTTGAATTTGGAAGCCTTCAGCTTCGTGCTTCCTATCGTGATGGAAGACACGGGATTCACATACTTTTTCACTGTTATTGCAGTTGTATATTTCTTTCCGTCTACCTTAAAAGAGACGGTAGCAGTGCCGGCTTTTTTCGGAGTCAGCAGAATTTCCGTGCTGCCATCTTCCAGCGTGTTTTTGGAAATCTTTACTACAGATGTTTTGGTAGACTTCAGACTGGTCACTTTTCCGGATTCCACCAGAGTCAGCGCTTCGATTTTCTTTGTGTCCACATCTTTGGAAGAGTATAAAGTGATGACCAGCGACTCCGGCACCTCGACATCGGCTGCTCCTGCCTGCATCGGCAATACAGAGAACAGCATCATCAGTGCGAGGACACATGTGCAAACGCGTTTCCATAAGTGCTTTCTTCCAACATTTTTCATAAATCAGATCCTCCTTTTCTGACAGCCTGCGTGATGCATCGCATCAGGAAGCTGTGACCGTGTAATAAGGTTCATTATATTTTTTATCTGTGCTGATTGCAAGGAAAATTTTATAAAACTCCTTCCGG
>JAJBVF010000545.1 GCA_020859965.1 Clostridiales bacterium | reverse complement strand
ATCCAACATCCAGTTTAGAATCATTGACTGTCGTTACACAACATCCGAGTTCATGGAGTTGCTGCAATATACTTGGAATTTGGCGTCCATAACCATCTAATAAAAGCACACGCAATCCATTAAATTTGCTTCTATCTTCCATTTTTATTCTTTCCTCATTCAGTTCTTATTGGATTCACAACTTTATTTAGCATATAGGTATTCCACCCATTTGGTACAAACAATTTCATGATCCGAAACGCAAAATTAACTGTCCATTTTGGAATCCAAATAATTCTCTTGGCTCTTCCCTCCTGCCTTTCCTCCTGAAGAACTATTACAGTATCAAGATATTGATCATCTTTTATATTTAAAATCTGTTGATGATTTGCATCTTCAACCCAAGCTGAAATTGCCTTTATAACATTATCAATACTTAAGACTTCATACTCAATACCATTACCAACTTTATAAGCCAAATTCGGATATTTAAGATAATATCTCTTCTGAATATCTCTTTTTACTTCCGGAGTATAAACTGGTGCGAAACGCATAATGGTATAGAATGAATCTTTGCATATATGCATTAATGAATCTTCCGCTAGACATTTAGATTTTGCATAATTCCCAATTGGATTCCGCTCCGAGTATACATTCATAATACTATTAGCAATTCCATAAACATCTGCTGTGCTTGAAAAAAAGATTGGTATCTTACGTTCTTTAGCTATTGTAAAAATATTTTCTGCACATGTTACATTAATTAAAAAATATCTTTCCCAAGATAGATCGCTCTCACCAGAGGTATGGGCCAGTGCTGCTAAGTGAATAATATGCGATAACCTCTGACCTTTTAAAGACCTAAAAACAGCATCAGTATCAGCTAAATCAACATTTATGTATGTATATTTAGGATTTAGCATACTATTTTCCGCGATATCAATACCTACTACCTCATAGCCACAGGAAAGCAGATGTAAAACTACTTTACTGCCTATCATCCCGGTTGATCCAGTAACCAATATCCTATAAGGTTCCATACACTTTACCTCTTAGCTTTACAGATTAAAACGTACTTCAATTACATTCAACACACTCCATTAATTCTATAAAAATTCTTTTCGGTTTTTTCTTAAATAATCTAGCAAAAATACAAACAATAGTATACCAAACTAATTTTAAATCATATTTGAATGAACAATGCCGAACATAATATACTTCTAGTTCTAACCTGGTGGGTAAAACCTTTTCTTCATATTCTTTCTCGTCTGTAACTGTATCTCCAAAAATATAATCATATAAAGCAGCTGGCCCACTAAGTCCCGGTTTGACATTAGATGCTATGTCATATTTACCAGCCCTGACTATTCCAACTTGATCTATTGCTGCAGGCCGTGGTCCTATTACAGACATTGTACCTTTTAAAATACATAATAGCTGAGGCAATTCATCAATCTTGGTATCACGCATAAATTTACCAAATGGAAAAATTCTATTTTCCTCACCACGAAATATAGATTCATTCGCATTCCCCTGACGCATAGAACGAAATTTATACATTGAGAATTCCTGATTATCTTTTCCTATCCTATGTGCCACATAAAAAACAGGACCTGGATCTGAAAGTTTAATTCCCACAACTGCTACCAGCCAAATTGGCGATGTTACACCTATTCCAAGAACAGTTGCAACTAAATCAAAAAGCCTTTTTGAAAACTGATAAGCATTTTTTTTCATTCCACCATTCTCCTGAACGCACATTCAAACGCTTCAGCATAATTATATCCAGATTGTGCTCCCCGGTAAGCTGCTAACCCAACTATTGCTTCTTTACTTCTGGGATGTGGATATTCACGTATCACATCTCGATATTGCGACAATGCCAATAGTTTCTTTTCAATTCCATCTTTCCCCACTTCAAAAAATGTATTTGGACAAAATTTCATTAAAGCGGAATTTAACGCCCACTCTGTCGATGACAACACCTCCATATACAATAATTCCTTTATTGGAATTACTGTTTCCTTTCTTTCAAACAATCTGGCCGCTGCCTGACACGCTATTGATGTTTGTAGATGATCATTATTTAAATCAGTTGGATGATGCGTAATAATAGTAGTCGCTTGAGTTTTTTCAATAGCTTTTTCAATAAATTGAACAAGGTCCAGATGTGCTGATGTATTCATTTTTATATTGGGGAAATTACCCACAAAAATATTTTTTATCCCAAGCATGTTCATGCTACTTTTCATATCTGATTCTAATTCATAATCTGCAGGGCGATGTTGTCTGGCATCAGCTTGGCCACACATTATACATACATTAACTTCAGTTCCCATTTTAGATAATTTATAAATAGTAGCTCCCGCTCCCAGCACCTCATCATCCGGATGTGCAACCACAATTAAATATGACATTTTTCTTTTTCCTCAAGTTTTGTGCTCATTTTATAATGTTAACTAATTTATTTTTACTATTAAACTTCTGATTCATCTTTAACCGTCCCCTGTTCCGGATGATACGTCGTCACGATCTCCTCCACCATCTCCACGATATGGTCGCTGTTTTCATAGCTGGCCTTGGCCAGCTCTTCCAGCTGCTTTAAGAAATCCGTGACCTCAAACGGAATCGGCTTACCAATGTAGATCAGCTTGTTCTGCGTCTGGCGGAGTCCCTCCTCGGCCATGAGCTTCTCCTCGTAAAGTTTCTCACCCGGGCGGAGTCCGGTATATACGATCTCAATATCCTCGTCCGGCTTGTATCCGGACAGCTGGATTAAGTTGCGGGCCAGGGTGTCGATCTTTATCGGCTCTCCCATGTCAAGGACAAAGATCTCGCCGCCCCAGGCGTAGGTTCCAGCCTGCAGCACGAGACTTACTGCCTCCGGGATCGTCATAAAGTAGCGGGTAATCTCCGGATCTGTCACAGTCAGCGGCCCTCCTTCTTCGATCTGTTTCTGGAAGATAGGGATCACAGATCCATTGCTGCCGAGTACGTTTCCAAACCGCACCGCCACAAACTGTGTTCCGGTTCCCTTCCGGTCCTTTGTACTCTCTATCTTCAGATCATCCGGATCCATGGCCTCCATCTCACCCTCGTAGAGGGCATCCAGCTCCCCATTCTCCTGGTGGGCGTGCAAAAACGGGAGCAGCTCAGGTCTTCCGACCTTGCTGACGGTATCTATGCTCTGGATCACCATCTCACAGAGGCGCTTGCTCGCCCCCATGATATTGGTCGGATTTACAGCCTTGTCGGTGCTGATGAGCACAAACCGTTTTGTCCCGTATTTGAGTGCGGCGTATGCGGTCTTGTATGTGCCGATCACATTATTCTTGATGGCCTCATTCGGGCTGAACTCCATCATGGGGACATGCTTGTGCGCCGCCGCATGGTACACGATGTCCGGACGGTAGGTCTCAAAGATTTGATTGACCCGCCGGCTGTCCCGAACCGACCCGATCAGCACGTCCAAACGCAGTTTTGGATACTGTTCTCTCAGCTCCCGTTCGATCTCATAGGTCGTATTCTCATAGATATCAAAGATGATCAGGCGCTTTGGCTGATGCGCTGCGATCTGTCGGCAGAGCTCACTGCCGATGGAACCGCCGCCGCCTGTTACCAGAATCGTCTTCCCCGTAAGCTGCTCAAAGATTTCCTCCAGATCTACGGTGATCGGATCCCGGCCGAGCAGATCCTCGATCTGCACAGGTTTTAAGTCGCTTATGAGCACCTCGTCGTTGGCCAGCTGATAGATCCCCGGGAGGCTCTTTAACTCACATCCGGTCTCCTTACAGATATCAAGGATCTTCTTTTTTTCCTGTGCCGTGATCCCGGGAATGCAGAAGTAGATCTGATCCACGCTGTATTCCTCTGCGCGCCTTGGAATCTCTTCACGTCCACCGACGATCGGTACCCCCTCAATAAACCGCCCCCATTTGTTAGGGTTGTCATCGATCACGCAGACCGGGTGAATTTTTACTTTACTGGATCTCAGCAGATCTTTGATCACGGTACGGCCGGCATCCCCGGCGCCGATCACCATCACGCGGGATTCCGGGATCTCGATATCAGGCCCCTGCTTTTTACACACTTCAATGTAAAAACGGTAGGTAAAACGAACACCCACGACTAAGATCAGCTGAATGACCGTCCCTACCAGATAATAGGAGATCGGCATACGGCCAAAGATCAAAGTGATCAGTAAAATATGCACCCCGGAAGCGATCAGGGAAGCTAAAGCATAGCGGAGCAGTTCCCGAAAGCCGGTAAACCGCCACATGGCCCGGTACATGCGCATAAACCAGAAAAAAACGATACAGATGACCAGATAAATAGGGAGAAATCTGGCATACCGAAGCAGGTATTCCTGCGGAATAGACCCGAATGAAAAGTCAAAGCGAAGCCATAATCCCAAAAAGTAAGAGAAACTGATCGCGATGATGTCAAAACAGATTAAGCCAAACGCTATAACTTGCCAGTGCTGTATCCTCTCTCTCATATCAATCTATCTTCTCCGTCAGGATCCGCCCTACCGCGTTGTTAAGCATATTCTCCGAGATCGTCCCGTCTTCCACTGCGCTAAGCACGGCCTCATAGGCCGCATCAAAGTCACCCCGTACATAGATAAGATCCATGCCGGCACACACGGCCTCTACAGCCGCATCCGCGGTGTTGTACCCGCTGGTCACGACACCGCTTGCCAGATTCGAGGTCATGAGCAGCCCCTCGAATCCCATCTCCTGACGCAGTTTCTGTACAACTTGAATCGAAATAGAGCATGGCATATCGCCATTCCCTGTCAGAGAGGAGTCGGGCTGGTTGCTGACCATGATGCAGTCCACTCCCGCGTCGATCCCCATCTGGTAGGCGGAATAGTCTGTTGTCACATCATAGGTTCCGGGGAAGGCCCGCATGACAGCCATGACTCCCGCGCCCTGAAGGCCCTCGATATCGTACTCCACACAGTCGGCGACGTTGCCGGTACTTGTGCCGTAGGTCATATCGTCAAAGTCCGGCTGGCTGCCCTCAGTGGAGACGTCGGCCACCGGCCCGAGGATCGTATTAAACCCGTTGCTTAAGACAGCTTCGGCGCGGGTCTGTGCCGCTTCGGTGATCTGGTTCGGATCTCCCTCCGCGCCGAGCTCGGCTGGAGATTCCGTGACTGTAAGGGTAGTATCCACAGCCGCCAGAGGGGAGTGGTCATTCCCGCCGATCTCCTCGATCATAGCGAACATCGGGACGCCCACAACGTCTTCCATGTATTCCTGTGTATTTCGGACAAGCGAGTCTACCTGAGACGCGCCCTGAATATTCTCGGCGGAATAGACGAGGCCGCCGACCGGATATTCCGTGACGGCACTCCTCGTGGTCTCTCCCGCGAGCGTCACCTGATCCGAGTCGGTCAGTTCCTCCGGGGTGGTCACGAACAGCTGCGCCACCTTCTGTTCTGTCGTCATGGCGTCCATCCGAGCCGTCACCTCATCGGAAAACACCAGAGCCTCATAGGCGGAACCGGAATCGGTGATGGAGTTGTCATCTGCCTCCTCCGTCTCTTCCTCCAGAACTGTCTCTTCCTCCGTCTCCGTAACTGCGGCGATATCCACGGCGTTTTGTTCGTCAGCGGCAACAGCCATATCCGCTTCATTCAGGTTCTCGGCTCTTCGACCGGGCAGATGAGAGATCCCGGTGTGCAAAAGACCGACGACCAGCACAACGACCAGCACAGCCGCCTCAATGATGATGAGCAGGTTCAGGATCGTGTTTCTATTTCGCATCGTTTATTTCTCCTTTAATCCGCATAGACCGTCAGGTCCTCATTTGGAACAGATTCTTTCTCCAGCAGAGCCGCGCTGTATG
Source organism: Clostridiales bacterium (assembly GCA_020859965.1). GTDB lineage: Bacteria > Bacillota > Clostridia > Lachnospirales > Lachnospiraceae > Choladousia. The sequence continues at coordinate 3,318 of JAJBVF010000545.1, read as the reverse complement.
TTTCCACTTCCGGCGAAGGGGTGTAGTCTGTCTCATCGTAGAGGAACTCGTGGAGCCCCTCATTCATGTCAATTAAGGTAATGGGTACCTCCACCCAGGATCCGTCGATGCGGCCGCCATAGAACACCTGCGGGTACGCGGTCGTCTCCACGATGTCATAATCGGCCAGATTGTAGATTAGGGTTGTGAGATCTGCCGCCCGGTAGTTGCTGTTGATCTGGGCCAGCATATCGTCCACGAGTGTCAGGACGTCATCCGTGTCCATCGTCTTTGCCTTATCGAGCAGAGCAATGAGGACATCCCTCTGCCGTTCGGCGCGCCGGTAGTCGCCCCCTTCAGCATGTCGGATCCGGGAGTAGGCCACGGCCTGATCGCCGTCTAAGAGATAGGTCCCGGGTTCGGTGATCGTCCCGCAGTATTTTCCGTCATACGAGCTTAGATGGGATACCTCCTCGTCGGTGATCTCCATCTCCACGCCTCCGATCTCATCGATCAAGGATGACACAGTAATAAAGTTCAGTGTCATGTATTGCTGTATATCCAGATCAAAATTTTCGTTGATAGTCGAGAGGGCAAACTCCGGTCCGCCGTACATATGGGCGTGGGTGATCTTCTCATAGTCGTGTCCCTCGATGTGCACCATACAATCCCGGTAGATGGAGGCTATCTTGACCGTCCTCTCATCGTGATCGATATGGACGATCATGATGGAGTCTGAGCGCGTCCCGGTGCCTAAAGCGTTCGAGCGGCTGTCGACTCCGAAGATGACGAAATCCTCGGTCCCTTCCGAATCCGCAGTGGGATCTGTCAAGCTGATCTCGTTTTGATTGTCTTCCACGTCACGCCCCTGAATGATCTCATTATCGGTATCGGCATTCCCGTTTCGAATACCGGAAGAATGGGTCATGGCCACCGCCACTATGGCGATCACCGCTGCCGCGGCCGCGAGAATTACCACCAGTGGGATCCACCTTTTGGAATCTGCTCTGCGTCCGTCTTTTTTGTTCATCAGTCTGTATTCTTCTTTCCGTCAGTCTCTTTGCCGTAACGTCCGTACTGTCCGTAGTAACTTCCGTAATATCTCCCGTAATACTTGCCGTAATAGTGGTTCCGCCTCATATCCACCTTGTTCAGCACAGCGCCTAAGATGCGCACGCCGGAGAGTTCTAATTGCTTCTTCGCGTTTGCAATGACATGGCTGTTTGCCATTCCCTGCGCTGTCACAAAGATCGCGCCGTCGCAGCACCGCGCCAGCACGGCGGCATCGATCGTGGCTCCGAGCGGCGGTGCGTCGATCAAGATATAGTCAAAATATTTCCGGCCGAAATTGATCAGCTCATCGAAGTATCCCTTCTCCAATATCTCTGTCGGGTTCGGAACGCTCGGCCCCGAAAAGACAAGATACAGTCTGGGGATGTTCGTCGCATAGACCACATCTCCGATCTGCTTTTGACCGGACAGATAGTGAGACAGCCCATAGAGGCTTGCCCCGCTCGCAGTCCGCACACCCAGGCGGCCGACAAGGACAGACTGTCGAAGATCCGCGTCTATCACCAGCACCTGTTTTTTCGCGTCAGTCAGCGACCGGGCGAGATCCATGACCACAGTGCTCTTGCCCTCATTCGGCGCGGCGCTTGTAACGAGGATCACCTTCACGTCATCTCCGCAGAACTGCAGATTGGTGCGCAGGGCCCTGAGAGACTCTTTTAATGTATAGTTCTGTCTCTTTATTTTCCTTAATTCAACCTGTTCTGTTCTCGGACGGTTACTTTCCATGATTTTTGCTCCCCTTCCGTTTTGTGTGCTTCCTGCTTCTTCGGCTCACGGGTTCGTTTAGCTCCGCTTCTTCTAAGGGCAGAGAGCCCAGCACCTGCAGGCCAACCTTTCGCTCCATGTCCTCAGGCGTCATGATCGTGTCATTCGCAAGATAGATGATCCAGACAAAAGCGACGGCCACCACCAGTCCGATGACAGCTCCGATCGCAGTGTACCTTCGATAGCTGGGACTGGAGCGCGAAGAGTTTACGTTGCCGGACTGAATGATCTCCGGTGGATCCTGGTCCATCTTCTGAGCAATATAGGCAGAGGAGACAGCGGCGATCTCGTCAGCGATGATCTTCGCGTTCTCCGGCACCGGATCCTCCACCGTAATCTCCAGCATACGGGTATCGGACGGGTTGTTGACGGAGACCTTGCTCTTCATCTCACCGTAAGACAGATCCAGCCCCAGATTCGAGCTGACCTGATCTAAGACCGGCCGACCGGTCACGACCTGCACATAGTCGTTCGTTAAGTTCGTGCCGATCTGAATATCCGTGTAGCTCGTGATGGACGTACTCCTTGAGAGCACGTACAGGATCGAAGTGGACTTATACTGGGGCGTGATAAGAAGCATGGCGCCCAGCCCAAAGACCAATGCCATCAGCACGACCGAGAGCACGATCCGGAACCAGTGGTGCACAAGCTCCATAAAAAGTGCGCCCAAATCTATCTCGATCTCATTGTTTTTTTCCTGCTGTTTCGTATCTTTCTCCATATCTCTTATTCTCCCGTTTCCGGTTATTTGACGATCTGTCCGGGCGTTTTTTCAAACATCCGCTCCGCCGCGGCCTCGCCGTAGCGCTTCCTCACATAATCCCGACACTTTTCCATTCGGCAGGGCCGGTGCGTTAAGTCATGGCTGTCGCTGGCAATGATGTCCGCCATGCCGCAGTCAAGCAGGTATTTGCAGAACTGCTTCTCCGTGCGGCCGGTTTTTCCCAGCACGGCGTCTGCGTTTAGCTGGATCAACACATTGCTCCGTTGCAGCTCATCCACAAGGTCCGGATCTTCCGTAAGGCAGGCGCAGCGCTCCGCATGGGCGATGACCGGTACATACCCCGCAAATTCAAGTTCCTGTACCGTTTCTTTTAGAAAGGGATAGTCCTCGATATGGGAATACTCAGCGAGCACATACTCGGAGCCCGCGAGAGACAGGCAGCGTCCATTCTTCAGATTCTCGACGCACTCCCGGTCGATGTGGTATTCCGTTCCCAGAAACAGACGAACCCCCACGTCCGACGCGAGAGGAAGCAATTCGGAAAAGTGCTTTCGTATCGTATCCGGATCGTAGGGGAACATTCCCTGCCGGAAATGAGGGGTGAGTATGACCGTATCCACGCCCTGTTGCGCGGCCTCCTGAAGCATTGCCTTGGACTCCTCGATGGTGTTCGGACCGTCGTCCACACCGTAGAGGAGGTGACAGTGAATATCGATCATAGAGTACCCATCCTTTCTACATCTTGTATGTTACACTGTGGAAAAGCACAAATACTATAT
>JAJBVF010000396.1:3052-9308 GCA_020859965.1 Clostridiales bacterium | reverse complement strand
CCGGATATGGTGATAATGCGGATCGCATGACTAATATCGCGCAGGTATTTCCGGTGATTTTTTTCCTTGTCGCGGCATTGATCAGTCTGACGACGATGACCCGTATGGTTGAGGAGGAGCGCACGCAGATCGGTACCATGAAAGCACTCGGGTACAGTAAATGGGATATTGCGAAAAAGTATCTGAATTATGCTTTTCTGGCGACGATGTGCGGCAGTGTGTTTGGAATATTATTCGGAGAAAAAGTATTTCCGTGGGTTATTATAAAGGCCTATCAGATTATGTACATTTATCAGCCGGAGATATTGCTGCCGTATAACTGGAGCTATGGACTGGCTGCCTCAGGCATCTCACTTTTGTGTACGATCGGTGCGACGATGTCCGCCTGCTATCGTGCACTGGGGGCAGTGCCCGCGCAGCTGATGCGTCCGCCGTCACCGAAACAGGGTAAACGGGTTCTGTTGGAACGGATTCCCTTTATCTGGAAGCATTTCAGTTTTACCTGGAAATCTACGATCCGCAATCTGATGCGCTACAAAAAACGTTTCCTGATGACAATCTTTGGTATTGGGGGCTGTATGGGGCTTCTTCTGGTCGGCTATGGTCTGCGCGATTCTATCGGTGACATCGGGGCACGCCAGTATGATGAGCTTCAGACTTATGATGCGATGCTTATTTACGACACGGATGCGGAAGAGGATGAGCTTGAAGAACTGAATGATGCAGTCGCTTCGGAAGAGCGGATCACAGAATGGAAGCGCTTTTACATGCAGAGCATGGATATTGCGGGGCAGGATGCGAGCGGTACCGGAAAACAGTGGTCAATCTACGTTTATGTGCCGGAAAACACGGATAATCTGGATGCGTACCTGACTTTCTGCGACCGCACGAGCGGTGAGGAATATTCGCTGACAGACGAGGGAGCGATTATCACAGAAAAAATCGCGAAGGAATTTGATCTTTCGGTGGGAGATACGGTTTCTATCAGTCTGGAAGACGGAAGTACAGCAGACATTCCAATTGCTGCAATCTGTGAGAATTATCTCTACCATTATATTTATCTGACACCTGCCCTTTATGAGGAAACTTTTGGTGAGGCACCGGAATATAACAGTATCTTTTTCTGTACGGAGGAAGGACTGGAAACGCTGGAACAGATTGGTACAGACATTCTCACCTGTGATGCCTCTTTGAGCATTACCTATATAGACAGTCTGCGTGAAACAATTCAGAATATGCTGAGTGCGCTGGATCTTGTCATTATTGTACTGATCGTGTCGGCGGGGCTGCTGGCATTTGTCGTGCTGTACAATCTGAATAATATTAATATCAACGAACGGCGGCGTGAGCTGGCAACATTGAAGGTGCTTGGATTTTTCAATGGAGAGGTCGACGCGTATATTTACCGGGAAAACATCCTGATTACGATTCTGGGCGCCGCTGCAGGCTGCCTGATCGGGAAGGCGCTGCACGCATTTATCATTACGACTGTGGAAGTAGATACATGCATGTTCGGCCGGACGATTTATCCGATAAGCTATCTTTACGGTATATTGTTTACTTTTGCTTTCTCCGTGATTGTGAACTTTGCGATGCATTTTAAGCTGAAGAAGATTGATATGGTGGAATCTCTGAAGAGTATTGAGTAGATGAACAAAAATCACTGGACGGAAAAGGCAAAAGCGTGTATGATGATAACAGCTAAATAAGAACTGCAGAAGGAGGACTCTTATGTTAGAGGAATTGAAAAAGCTGGTTTATGAGGCGAATATGGAGCTTCCCAAACGCGGGCTTGTCACCTACACATGGGGAAATGTCAGCGGTCTGGACCGTGAGAGCGGCTATTTCGTGATCAAGCCGAGCGGTGTTGATTATGAAAAACTGACACCGGACGACATGGTAGTGATGGATCTGGATTGCAATAAGATCGAGGGACGTTACAAGCCTTCCTCGGATACGGCGACGCATGCGGAGCTGTACAAGGCATTTCCGGAGCTTGGCGGTGTGGTACATACGCATTCTCCGTGGGCGACATCCTGGGCACAGGCCGGACGTGATATCCCATGCTATGGGACGACACACGCGGACTATATGTATGGTCCGATTCCGTGCGCGAGAAGTCTGACACCGGAGGAGATCAATGGCGAGTACGAGAAGAACACCGGGCTTGTGATCATTGAAACCTTTAAGTCCAGAGGAATCAATCCGGTTTATGTGCCGGCGGTGCTTTGCACCAATCATGGTCCGTTTACCTGGGGCAAAGACGCGGCGGAGGCGGTACACAATGCGGTCGTTCTTGAAGAAGTGGCAAAGATGGCATGCCGCACAGAGCTGATCAATCCGCGTGTGACTCCGGCACCCGATTCCATCAAGGAAAAGCATTTCATGAGAAAACATGGCGCAAATGCTTACTATGGACAGTGACTTCGGTGAGCTTTCAGAACCGGTGATTCGTGTATCAGGCGATGTAACCATGAACTGACATGGTCATTGACACCATGTTCAGTAACAGGAGGAAGGATTACAGTTATGACAATTCTTGAGCTTAAAAAAATGGCGAACGAAGTTCGCAAAGGCATTGTGACAGCTGTTCACAGTGCGAAGGCGGGGCATCCGGGCGGATCGCTCTCAGCCGCAGATGTATTTACCTATCTGTATTTTGAAGAGATGAATATCGATCCGAAGGATCCGAAGAATCCGGACAGAGACCGTTTCGTACTTTCGAAAGGACACAATGCGCCGGGGTATTATTCCGCTATGGCGCACAGAGGATACTTCCCGGTGGAAGATCTTGTGACACTGCGCCATACAGGTTCTCACCTGCAGGGGCATCCGTGCATGCAGCACATTGCTGGTATTGATATGTCCTCCGGTTCTCTTGGCCAGGGTATTTCAGCTGCAGTTGGTATGGCGCTCTCAGCTAAGATGGATCAGAAATCCTATCGTGTTTATACACTGCTTGGCGATGGTGAGATTCAGGAAGGCCAGGTATGGGAGGCAGCAATGTTTGCGGGACACCGCAAGCTGGACAATCTCTGTGTGATCGTGGATAACAACGGCCTGCAGATTGATGGTAAGATTGAAGATGTCTGCTCACCATATCCGATCGATAAGAAATTCGAAGCATTCAATTTCCACGTGATCAATGTGGCAGATGGCAATGATATGCAGCAGCTTGCGGATGCGTTTGCAGAAGCGAAGACTGTAAAGGGTATGCCGACCGCTATAGTTATGAAGACTGTAAAAGGCAAGGGCGTTTCCTTTATGGAAGGACAGGCCGGATGGCACGGCAAAGCACCGAATGATGAAGAATACGCAATCGCGATGGCAGATTTGGAGAAAGTGGGGGAAGCATTATGTCAGAAGTAAAAAAGATCGCTACGAGACAGAGCTATGGCAATGCTCTGGCAGAGCTTGGAGCAGAGCATGATAACCTTGTGGTTCTGGATGCTGACCTTGCAAACGCTACAAAGACGGACACTTTCAAAAAGGTATTTCCGGATCGTCATATCGACTGCGGTATCGCTGAGTGCAATATGATGGGTATCGCTGCAGGACTCGCGACGACCGGCAAAGTGCCGTTTGTCAGCACATTCGCAATGTTCGCATCCGGCCGCGCATTTGAGCAGGTAAGAAATTCCATCGGATATCCGCATCTGAACGTTAAGATCGGTGCGACACATGCCGGTATCTCTGTAGGCGAGGATGGTGCTTCCCACCAGTGCAACGAGGATCTGGCGCTGATGCGCACGATTCCGGGCATGGTAGTGGTCAACCCGTCCGATGATATAGAAGCAAAGGCAGCCGTAAAGGCAGCTTATGAGCATGAGGGACCGGTTTATCTGCGCTTTGGCCGCCTGGCAGTGCCGGTGATCAATGACAATCCGGATTACAAATTCGAGCTTGGCAAGGGCGTAGTGCTGAAGGAAGGCACTGACGTGACCATCATCGCGACAGGGCTCTGCGTGAGCAGCGCGCTTGAGGCGGCAGAGATGCTCGAAAAAGACGGCGTCTCCGCAAAGGTGGTAAATATCCATACCATCAAACCGCTTGATGAAGATCTCGTAGTTGCATGCGCGAAGGAGACCGGCAAAGTGGTGACCGTGGAAGAGCATTCTGTGATCGGCGGTCTTGGCAGTGCAGTCTGCGACGCTCTCTGTGCAAAGGCACCGACTCCGGTACTGAAGATCGGTGTGCAGGATGTCTTTGGCGAGTCCGGCCCGGCAGTGGAGCTTCTGAAGAAATATAAGCTCGACGGTGCAGGTGTGTATGAGCAGATCAAAGCGTGGGTATAAACAATTGACGGGTTTTCTGTTCCGTGTTTGTATATGGCGTATTTTGACCTAAGGTCATGTAATGCAAAACTTGTTTTGGACAGCCGCCGGTTTTCCGGCGGCTGTATTTTTGTATTTGGATGCAAAGGATATTTTTTAAAATCAAAGTATAAAGAAAACCGACTGTCAAAACATAGAGAAAAGAAGTTGGACTAAATATCAAATTCTATCAGGACAAAGGAAAACACATCTCAAGGGCATGGTAACTTCCACCCAAAACCAGGAACCGATGAGAAACTCCTGTTTCAGGGAAAAATCTGGAATTCGGTTAGACTACAGCTTGCTGTTTTTTACCTGAAAACTCAGAAAAAAGTGGCATTCGCCATTGAAATATCGAAGAAAAATGTTACAATGCAGACATGGAGGTATTGTGACATATGCTGGAGAGAGAAATTTATGCAAAATTAAAAGCATGGAAAGAGGAAGCGGACAAGAGGGCTCTTTGCATCATCGGTGCCCGTCAGATTGGAAAAACCACAATTATTGAACAATTTGGCCGGGAAAATTATGATTATTTTGTGGAAATCAATTTTGTCACAGATGCCGGAGCCAGTCGGATTTTTGATGGAAGCCTGGAAGCAGATACAGTCATAGAAAACCTGACCGCATATACAATGCAGAAGATGGAGCCGGGGAATACACTGATTTTTCTGGATGAAATTCAGGAATGCCCGAACGCGAGGTGCGCGATTAAATTTCTGGTTGAGGATGGACGTTTTGATTACATTGAGTCAGGCTCTATGCTTGGGGTCCGATACAAAGAAGTGAAGTCTTATCCGGTTGGATTTGAGGAAATTTATTATATGTATCCCATGACATTCAGGGAATATGCGTCAGCAAACGGTGTACAGAATTCCACCTTTGACTTGTTGAAAGAGTGCTGTGAGCAGAACCGGCCTGTTTCAGAGGCTATACACAGCACGATGAAAAAGCTTTTTTACACCTATATTGTTGTTGGCGGGATGCCGGCTGTGGTTCAGACTTATGTGACGACTCATGATATTGGAAAAGTCGTTCAGACACAACGGGATATCCTGGAACTGTATCGTCTTGATATTGCCAGATATGCTTCCGGGAACGATCGAATTAAGATACAGGCGATATTTGACAGCATTCCCTCACAGCTCAATGATAAGAATCGGAGATTTTTTTTAAGCCGCGTGGACGAAAACGGCCGGCAGAACAGATATGAGAACGCCTTTTTATGGCTTGCTGATGCGGGAGTGGCTTTGCCGTCTTATAATGTTACGGAGCCTGTGGCTCCCTTGAGACTAAATGAAAAAAGAAGCATCTTTAAATTATTTTTAAATGACACCGGACTTCTCTGTGCAGCTTGTATGAAAAATATACAGTTCGAGCTCCTGCAGGGGAATATGGAGGTCAATATGGGAGGTATCCTGGAAAATGTGTTTGCCCAGTCAATCAAAGGTGGAGGTTTTTCCCTTAACTATTACGAATCTAAAAGAATGGGTGAACTGGATTTTGTTGTTCAGAATGGAACTGATATCGATCTGATTGAGGTGAAATCGGGCTCCGACTATAAAAGACATCTTTCGTTGGATCATATGTCCCAGGTTGAAAATTGGAAATTTGGTCGAAGGATCGTGTTTTGCGAAGGAAATGTGGAAAATGTAGAAGGGATTCAGTATCTCCCCTGGTATATGATTCTTTTTTATCGGGCAGAAGAAGTTCCGCTGGGATATCATTATCAGGTTGATTTGTCAACACTGTGAAAAGCATTTTTTATCACATGACATGTACGAATCCGGGTGTATGAAGCCAGTAGAAAAGATATTTGTGTTTCATGCGGCAATTAAACAATTCTGATTCAGAAACCGGGTATTTCCATATCAAAAACGGGTTGACAAATCCTTTCGCTTATGCCAAAATAATGTTAATTTATTTAAGCAGATCAGATGATG
>JAJBVF010000396.1:0-3042 GCA_020859965.1 Clostridiales bacterium | reverse complement strand
GCTCACAGAGAGCGGGTGGTGCTGGGATACCCGCAGTAAGCAGCCTGCAAATGGATCACGGAGGGTGAAGTGAACGCCGCGTGAGGGAGACTGGCAGGAAATATAATTGCCGGTAGTTGCGGTCAGTAGCCGAGACGTATGCCTGCGTTAAAGGCTGGAAATGTGTCCGCATTTCGCAGAGAGGTTGTCTTTGCCAGTTACCAGAGTGATTGCAGTCTGGATATGGATATAGTCCGGATGGTTGATGAAGACCTGGCAGCGCAGAGATAGCAAGTAAGGTGGTACCGCAGAAAATGATCTGTCCTTATAGTATTATAAGGGCAGATTTTCTTTTTATCGCAAAAGCGTCGTCAATGGTAAAATGGCGAACGCATTTATGCGCAAAGCCATTTGAAATTAAGCTTTTACAATATAGTGCTGCAGCGAAATCCCGCATTTTCCATCCCCTGTGTGCGGTGGGGGACGGGCAAGAATAAAACGCATGGAAAGGGAAAAATTATGGCAGAGAAAAGACAGGTCACGAATGACAATCAAACTGGTTTGAAGAACATCAACAACCTGATTCTGGTGGGAATCATGATGGCAGTGGGAGTGGTGCTGCGTCTGTGCGCAGGTTTTCTGGTGCTGGGGAATATGCACCCGAATTTTCTGATCGCGACATACTGCCTGTCGATTCTGGTGATCAAGCCAAATGTAAAAGAGGCGGCTATTATCGGTTTCATCTCCGGTTGCATCAGCCAGATCGGAACGTCAATGGCATGGCTTGGACTTGGCAGTGAGACGATCGGCGCGATCGCGATGTGCCTGTTGCTCGTGAATCCGATGCCGAAGGTACCGAAGGCTCTGGTAAATACGTTTATTACAACGCTGATTTCCGGCTTTGCGTTTGTCGGACTGGCAGCTTTGACGTATGCGAATCCGATGCCGATGGCGCAGTTCTTGAACATGGCGCTTGTCACAGTTGTGACGGCGGCGCTGAACTGTGTGATCGTTACAATATTAAGTGTTCCGGTGGACAAGATCATCAATAAGGAATGAAAAAGGCACAGTAGGATCCTGCAGATATTTATTCCCACGAAGCAACGAGCCAGGTAGCCGTGCTTGCATCGGGGGCTTTGACTTTGAAAGGTAAGCGATGAAAATGCGCAGACTCGGAGACGGGAATGGAACTGAATCAGACCTGATACGGATATGAATCGAAAGTGAGATCAGAATAAGACAGAGACGGAAGGAAGACGGCAGGAATGATAGAATGTAAGGACTTCAGTTTTTGCTACAAGGGTCAGCCGCAGAATGCGCTGAGCAATATTAATCTTGTCATAGAGGATGGAGATTTTCTTGGTATCACGGGGAATTCCGGCGCGGGAAAATCCACGCTGACCTATGCGTTTTCCGGCATCGTCCCGCACCATTTTCCGGGAGATTTTTACGGGAGTGTGAAGGTCAACGGCAAGGATACGGTCGATGTACAGACGGAGGAGCTGGCGGAGTTTGTCGGCGAAGTGTTTCAGGATATCGACAGTCAGATGGTGTCTTCTGAAGTAGAGGATGAGATTCTGTTCGGCCTGGAAAATTTCGGCGTACCGCACGATCAGATCGGCGCGAGGCTGGAAGAGGTGCTGACGATGCTTCAGATCAGTGATCTGAGGCACCGCCAGATCAGTTCCCTGTCCGGCGGGCAGAAGCAGAAGGTGGCGATCGCGTCCATTCTGGCGATGCAGCCGGAGATCATTGTGCTGGATGAGCCGACCGGGGAGCTGGATCCGAAGAGTACGATTATGATTTATGAGATTCTGAAACGGCTGAATGAAGAGTTTGGAAAGACGATTATTGTGGTGGAGCAGAAAATCATGATCCTGAGTCAGTACGCGAAGCGGATTGCCGTGCTGGATGAAGGCAAGCTTGTTTTTGACGGCAAAAGCAATGAGATCGTTGATCAGCAGCCGCTTTTTGATTCGCTGGGCATCAGCGTGCCGCGGGTCGTCCGCCTTGGGAATCGTCTGAAGGATGAGGGACTTTACAGGGGACCGATCCCTACGGATGTCGATCAGGCGGAGAAGATGGTGAGGGAGGTGCTGGGATGCTGAAAACGCAGACTGGATTCACTGGATTTGCTCAGGAGCCGGCAGGCAAATCTGCGGAGCTGGTGAGGGAGGTGCCGACATGCTGAAATTTGACCATGTATCCTTCTCTTATCCGGGAATGGCACAGACGGTGAAGGATCTTTCCTTTGAAATTCATCCGGGTGAGATCGTGGCTATGATCGGCAGCAACGGCGCCGGCAAGTCTACGGTGAGCCGACTGGCAAATGGGCTGCTTCGCCCCGATTCCGGGCATGTGTATGTGGATGGAGCGGATACGCAGAAAACGCGTACCAGTGCGATCGCAAAAAAGGTCGGATTCCTGTTTCAGAACCCGGATCGGCAGATCTGTCAGAATACGGTGCGCGAGGAGATCGCTTTTGGTCCCCGGGTGCAGGGTGTGCCAGAGAATGAGATTCAGGAGCGCACGGAGGCAATGCTGGAAACCTTTGAACTGGACGGGGACTGGTTCCCGTTCACAAGATCGAGGGGCGAACGGCAGAGAATTGCGCTTGCAAGTGTATTAGCGTGCCATCCCAGGATGGTGATTCTTGATGAGCCGACGACCGGTCTGGACTATCGGGAATGCATCCGGATCATGGATTTCATCACAGGGCTGAACAGGGAGAAAGGTCTGACTGTACTGATGGTCAGCCACGACATGGAGCTTGTGCAGGAATATGCCGGACGCGTTCTGGTGCTGACGGACGGGCATCTCGTAGGCGAAGGACCGACCGGACAGATTATGAAGGATATGTCCGTGCTGGGGCAGGCGCATGTGCTGCCGGCCCAGATTCCGATGCTGGCCCTGCGGTTTGGAGATCGATTCGCCGATGTCTATACCGTGGAGGAGATGACGGAGGCAATCCGTCGGCAGGTCGATTCGTCCATTCCGAATCGCTTCGCGATGGACGAATCTGCTGAGAAAGGAGCACCCAGATGAATTTACTGGATTATGTAC
>JAJBVF010000276.1 GCA_020859965.1 Clostridiales bacterium | reverse complement strand
GGCTTATCAGTTCCTTACACAGTTTTACACAATATGTGTTTCTGAATCTGGTATCATATATATATTAAAAGGAGGGAATTATAATGAAAGCAGCAAAGAATTACAAGTTTTGGTTCGCAACCGGATCACAGGATCTTTACGGGGATGAGTGTCTTGCGAAAGTGGCAGAGCATTCCAGGATCATTGTGAACAAGTTAAACGAATCCGGCGTTCTTCCATATGAAGTCGTATGGAAGCCGACCATGATCACGAATGAAGTGATCCGTAAGACCTTTAATGAGGCAAATGCGGATGAAGAGTGCGCGGGTGTGATCACCTGGATGCACACATTTTCACCGGCAAAGTCCTGGATTCTCGGATTGCAGGAATTCCGCAAACCGTTGCTTCATCTGCATACACAGTTTAACGAAGAGATTCCATATGATACGATCGATATGGACTTTATGAATGAAAATCAGTCCGCACATGGCGACCGTGAGTATGGTCATATTGTCACCAGAATGGGGATTGAGCGCAAGATTATCGTCGGACACTGGAGCGATAAGGCGGTTCAGGAAAAGATTGCTTCCTGGATGCGTACCGCGATCGGTATTATGGAAAGCAGCCATATCCGTGTAATGCGTATTGCGGACAATATGAGAAACGTAGCCGTTACAGAAGGCGATAAGGTAGAAGCACAGATCAAATTCGGCTGGGAGATCGACGCGTATCCGGTGAATGAGATCGCAGAGGCGGTCGCAGCGGTATCTGCGGCAGACACGAACGCGCTGGTAGAAGAGTACTACGACAAATATGAGATTCTGCTTGAGGGAAGAGACGAGGCGGAATTCAGAAAGCATGTAGCGGTACAGGCACAGATCGAGATTGGCTTTGAGCGATTCCTTGAGGAAAAGAACTATCAGGCAATTGTTACGCATTTTGGCGACCTTGGGGCTCTGCAGCAGCTTCCGGGCCTTGCGATCCAGAGACTGATGGAAAAAGGCTACGGCTTTGGCGGTGAGGGAGACTGGAAGACCGCGGCTATGGTTCGGCTGATGAAGATCATGTCACAGAATACTCCGAATGCAAAGGGTACTTCTTTCATGGAAGATTATACTTATAATCTTGTTCCTGGCAAAGAAGGAATCCTGGAAGCTCATATGCTGGAAGTTTGCCCGACTATCGCGGATGGTCCGATCAGTATCAAGGTAAATCCGCTTTCCATGGGCGACAGAGAGGATCCGGCACGTCTTGTATTTACCGCAAAAGAAGGTCCTGGCATAGCGACATCCCTGATCGACCTTGGAAATCGTTTCCGCCTGATTGTAAATGCGGTAGACTGCAAGAAGACAGAAAAGTCAATGCCGAAGCTTCCGGTAGCGACTGCGTTCTGGACACCGCAGCCGGATCTGGCAACCGGTGCGGAGGCATGGATTCTTGCCGGCGGTGCACATCACACAGCGTTTTCCTATGACCTGACTGCGGATCAGATGGCAGACTGGGGCGCAGCTATGGGCATTGAGACGGTAATTATTGATAATGACACCACCATCCGGAATTTCAAGAATGAGCTGAGATGGAATTCGGTATATTACAGATAATGCAGATGAAGAGCAATATTTTTCTGATCGGTTTTATGGGCGCAGGCAAATCTACGATCGCGCGCACGATGCGGGACTTGTATGGAATGAGCCTGATCGAGATGGACGAGCAGATCGAGGCGCAGGAGAGCAGGTCGATATCGCAGATATTTGCTGAAAGCGGCGAGGCATATTTCCGGTCGCTTGAGACAGCGCTGCTTGAAGGGCTGGAACAGACAGGCAATGCGGTAGTATCCTGCGGCGGCGGCGCAGCGATGCGGGATGAAAATGTCGCGGCAATGCACAGAAGCGGAAAAATCGTCTATCTGAGCGCTGCTCCGGAGACGATCTATGAGCGGGTGAAGGATTTTCATACGCGGCCATTGCTTGAAGGGCATATGAATGTTGCTTATATTGAGAATCTGATGGCTGTCAGACTGCCGCACTACCTGAAAGCCGCAGATTTTACTGTGGAGACCGATGGAAGGAGCGCGGAAGAAATCTGTGCCGGGATCGTTGAGAAAATGCGGTGTGACTGTTATTAGGGAATGACATTGGCTGCTCCGCAAACCGTGCGGGGCAATCCACAGAATAGACACATTCTCAACCCGAAATAAACACAATCTTACACTACAATCAGGGAAACAAAACAGCGGACATTATTTTGGATCTTATATGTCCGCTGTTTTCACGTTATACAGAACAGGAGTGAACGCCTTGATTGAAGTGACACATCTTACAAAACACTACGGCTCGAATGCCGCGGTTGATGATCTATCTTTTACCGTAGAAAATGGACAGATCTACGGTTTCCTTGGCCCAAACGGGGCCGGAAAAACCACGACTATGAATATACTGACCGGCTATATTGCGCCGACGTCAGGAGAGGTTCTGATTGACGACCATAATATACTGGAAGAACCGGAAGAAGCCAGAAAATGCATTGGTTATCTTCCGGAGATTCCGCCGGTATATCCGGAAATGACGGTGCTGGAATACCTGCAGTTTGCGGCAGAGTTAAAAAAGCTTCCGAAAAAAGACAGGGACGGGATGATCGCGGAGGTGATGCAGACTACCGGTCTGACGGAAATGCAGGGAAGATTGATCCGCAACCTGTCTAAGGGTTATCGCCAGCGTACCGGTCTGGCACAGGCGATTTTGGGATATCCGGATATTATTATCCTTGATGAGCCGATGGTAGGACTTGACCCGAAGCAGATTATTGAGATCCGTGAGCTGATCCGCAGTCTTGGAAAGAAGCACACGGTTATCTTAAGCTCTCATATTCTTTCAGAAATAAGCGCAATCTGCGATCATATTATGATCATCGCGCACGGAAAACTGGTGGCAAGCGATACACCGGAGAATCTGATGAATCTGATGCGTGGGTCCGGCTCTCTGGAGCTGACTATTCGTGCAAAGACTGCTGATGCGAGACGGATGTTCAGCGCACTGCCAGGAGTACTTTCTCTGGATGTGAAGGATTCAGCGGAGGCAGGTGCATGCGATGCTGTTATCAAGACAGAAGCGGACAATGATCTGCGCGAAATGATCTTTTATCTTTGTGCACAGGAAAAAAAGGCGATCCTTCGGATGCAGCATACACATGTATCTCTTGAGGAGGTCTTCCTTGAATTGACGGAAGACCGTCCGCAGGAAGCAGACGCAAAGAGAGGGAGAAAGAAACGGTTTGGCTTTGGCGGAAGAGCAGCAAGAAAAGAAAAAGATGAAAATCCGGATGCGGAGACATATGATATTGAAGGCGATGCAGGGAATCAGGACAGCGGGAATGAAATGTTAACCGGCGCAGAATCCACGGCTGACGCATCTGAAGATAACGGGAAGGAGTGACGGGACATGACAGCGATTTTTAAAAAAGAAGTGAAAGGACTTCTGACGTCGATGGTGGGCTTTGTGTTTATGGCATTTTTGCTGTTGGTCTGCGGCATTTATTTTACTGCGTATAACCTGCAGGCGGCATATCCGAAATTCGCCTATACCCTCTCAAGCGTACTGTTTGTATTTCTGATCGCGGTGCCGATCCTGACGATGCGGGTGCTTGCTGAGGAGCAGAAGCAGAAAACGGATCAGCTGCTGCTGACCGCGCCTGTCACAGTGACTGAGATTGTCATGGGCAAGTTTCTGGCGCTTGTGGTCATTTTTCTGATTCCGGTAGCGGTCCTTTCTGTATATCCACTGATCATGGCACAGTTTGGCACCGTCTATTTTGCGGAGACTTATACGGCAATGTTCGGGTTTTTCCTGATGGGCTGCAGCTTTCTGGCGATCGGGCTGTTTATTTCTTCTCTGACGGAAAGCCAGGTCATCGCGGCTGTGCTTACCTTTCTGGTGCTGTTTGTCTGCTATGTGATCGATGGAATTGCTTCTTTCTTCCCGGAGACTGCGGCAGGCTCCTTTTATGTGCTGCTTGTGCTTGTTCTGCTGGCTGCTCTGCTGATCTATATGATGATTAAAAACGTCCTGATCTCTGCGGTATGCGGAATCGCAGGAGAAGCGGCGCTGATCCTTGTCTATGTGACGAATGCCAGTGCCTATGAGGGGTTGATTCAGGATATTCTGGATGTATTTGACCTGTCCGGGCATTTTTCAGAGTTTTACAGCGGTATTTTTGATGTAACTGGCCTTGTATATTATATTTCTGTGATCGGGGTTTTTCTGTTCCTGACAGTGGAAACGATCCAGAAGAGACGCTGGAGCTGATGGAGGTGGAAAGTTGATGTGGCAGAAAAAGAATGAAGGAGCGCACGAAGAAGAGCGTGCCGAGGTGCAGGCAGTGCAGCCTGTGCCTGAATCCGATGGCGGGCAGCCTGAAAAAAAGAGAAGCCTGAAACCAAAGAAAAACCTTCGTCAGTTGAAACACGGTTCCTACAGTATTGCGCTGACGGTCATTGTCGTGGCAGCGGTGGTAATCATAAATCTGATCGCAGGGCAGCTTCCGTCGCAATATACCCAGATTGACCTGAGCGGCCAGCAGCTGACTGTATTGAGTGACACTACAAAAGATATGGTGGCAGATCTGACGGAAGATATTACAATCTATTATGTTCTGGAGGACAGCAACCGGGATTCGAACGTATCCAGACTTCTGGAACGCTATGCAGATCTGTCTTCGCATACTACGCTGGTTGAGAAGGATCCTGTATTGTATCCGCAGTTTACTTCGCAGTATACAGATGAAACGCTTTCGGATAATAGTGTGATTCTCGTGTGTGGGGATGACAGCCGCGTGATTTCCTATGATGATATGTACGAATATGAGTTCGACTATACGTATTATTCCTATACGACATCCGGGTTTGATGCGGAAGGACAGATCACCAGCGCGATTGCAGCGTTGACGACGGAAGACCTTCCTAAGCTGTATACACTGACCGGACATGGAGAACTGGAACTGACGGATACGCTGACATCTTCCATTGAAAAAGAAAATATCGAAATTGAGGAACTGAATCTGGTGACTTCAGATGCGGTGCCGGATGATGCGGACTGCCTGCTGATCTGTTCCCCGACTTCCGATCTGTCGGATGCGGAAGCACAGAAAATCATCAATTATCTGCGCTGCGGCGGGAGCGCGATTATTATTACCGATTATCTTACGACGGAGCTGACCAATCTGGAAGCTGTGCTGGACTATTATGGGACGGAACTGGTGGAAGGCGTTGTCATTGAAGGCAACAGCAATTATTATGTGCAGCTTCCGTATTATCTGGTGCCGGATATCAACAGCACGGATGTATCGGAAGATCTTTCCGGAGGAAGCGCGTATGTGCTGCTTGCCGCGGCACAGGGAATTGAGTCCGCAGAGGATGCAAGAGATACCCTGACGATCAGCAGTGTGCTCACCACTTCTGATGACGCGTATTCCAAGATCGATGTGGAGAATATGTCGACTTATGAGAAAGAGGATGGCGATATCGATGGTCCGCTGGATCTCGGCGTACTGATCACCGAGACTGTTGAACTGACCGACGAACTGCTGGAAGAGACCGCATCAGTGGATGAAGAGGCGGATCTGGAGTCCTGGCTTGATGGTCTGGTGGAAGAAACAGAAGAAGAGACGGAAGAAGCAGAATCAGAAACGGAGGAAGAGAGCGGGGAGGCAGAATCAGAAACAGAAGAGGAAGAGACAGATACAGCCGAGACCAGAGTGGCGGTGTTTACTTCCTCCGCACTTGTGGATGATTCCGCGAATTCGATGGTATCCGGCGGCAATTATCAGCTTTTTGTAAATACGTTAAGCTGGGCCTGCAATCAGGAAAGCTCGGTATCCGTTCCGTCCAAGAGTACCACTTTGGATTATCTGACGCTGACGTCTGCGTCCAGCAGCTTCTGGAGCATCGTAACAATAGCGATTATTCCTGGTGTGATTCTGATCATGGGTCTTGGCATCTGGCTCAGCCGCAGAAAACGTTAGAATTACTTCGGAATTTACTATAAAAGTGTCGTCTATAGACAGGTCTGCGTCCTCGATTCGCGGGCGAATCGGAACAAATCGTGCCATGCTTGCATGGCTAAGAACAAGGATATTAGACTTTTATATTTAGTGGCGCCTGCAAAGCAGGCATGAGAGTTTACAAAGAATAGAACGGTTGGAGCGTCTGAAAATGAAGAAAAAAAGTTTTAAACTGATAGGTGGTGTAGTAGTGATCTGCCTTCTCTTGGGTATTTACTTCGGCTTGCGGATTTATAACCAGAAGACAGAGGAAGCAGAAGAGGAAGCGGCGGAGGGCGAGACGATTCTTGAGGTGGATTCGTCCTCCATCACGGCAATTTCGTTTATGATAGACGGAGAAGAGGTATCCTTTACGCTGCAGGATGAGGATACCTGGCAGAAGGATGATGACGAGACATTTCCGGTGGATTCTTCTGCGCTGCTTGCTCCTTTGGATGAACTGGCGGAATTGAAGTCGGTGCGAACGCTGACAGAGATTGAAGATACATCGGAGTACGGATTTGACGAACCGCAGAATACAATTACGCTGACGGATTCGGATGGAGAAGAAACTGTTATTATCATTGGCGACAACAATGATTCGACAGGAAATGATTACCTGATGCTCAATGAAGACACTTCCACGGTTTATACGGTGGACACGGCATTGAGTTCCTCTTTCTCCGATGACCTTTACGATTATGCGTTGAGCGAGGAAATACCCACGCTCCAGGCATCTATGATCACGGGCATCTATGCGGAGACTGCGGATGGAGAGGAATATGAACTGTATCTGGAAGACGCCATCTGGATGGTGAGAGGAGTAAGCAAAGCGGACACGGATACGGAAGTCACTGCAGAGGAGCTTCTGGACGGCGTTGAGGCGGACGCGGACCTTGCGAATACCCTGACAGGCACTCTTGCGGGTTTGTATTATACAGATTATCTGGACCACAATTGTGAGGATCTTTCAGAATATGGGCTTGATGAACCAGCGGTTACGCTGACGATCACCTATGAAGAAGAAGTCGAGACGGAGGAAGAAACTGAGACAGTTACGGAAGCAGCGGATGAGGAGGAAGAGACGGAAAGCGAGACGGAGACAGAGACGATTGAACTTTCAGTGACATTCCTGATCGGAGATACGGATGATAACGGAGACTATTACGTTCAGATGGATGGTTCTACAGAGGTACACACTCTTTCGTCCAGTGTGATTTCCACATTGCTTGAATATTCTGCTTATGACCTGGCCGCAGAGACGTAATGTTTTTTCTGCGAGTTTTTCTTGCACAGCCATTTGAAATCGTATATAATCTTCTTTGAGTGCTGCTGAAAAGAAGGGGAGAAAGGATCATGGATTCAGAAGAGCAAAAGCTACATCCATGGCATGTTTTAGGGTTGACAGAACCTGACACAGAAGAGGATGAGGAAGCCATATCGCGCAGGATGGCGGAAGAATTAAAAAAAGCTTTAGAGGAGGTGTCGGCTCCGTATCAGGCTACGGAAGTTTTGCCGGAGCAATGGAGTCTGGAAGAAAAAAAAACATCCGTTCAGGAAAATCCGACGGTTCCAAAGAAGCAGGCAGACTCAGAGAACTCATCTGAACCAAAGAAATCTGCGGTTGAGAAACCGGATGAAAAGGCGGAGCCGGAGAAGAATGCCAGTTCAGGAAAGCAGGCTTAATCGGGTAAAGCAGGCAAGCCGGGAAGGACAGACGAATCAGAGGAACGAAGAAACCAGGCAGAGCCGGAGAAGATTGTCGAGCCGGGAAGGATAGACGAACCGGAGAAAAAGGGAAAGGCAGTTGAGCCGGAAAAACAAGAGAGACCGGGAAAGCTGGTCGGGGCAGAACGGCTTGCTGCAGCCGAAACCCCCTCAAAGCAGAAAAGACCAAAAAGCCGCAAATGGCCATGGATTTTATTTGTTCTTTTCGCTGGAGGTCTTACGGCATATATAGCAGTAGCGGTGCATTACAGTGAATATTTTTATGACAATACACTGATTTATGGAATTGACTGCAGCGGGACTACCGCGGAAGAAGCAAAGGAACTGGTCAGCGAAAGACTGGGGGAATACGTGCTTTCTGTTGAAGAACGTGGCGGTGAGACTGAGACGATTACGGCCGACGATATTGGCCTGACCTATGTGGACAATGGAGCGATTGACCAGCTGCTGCGCGCCCAGCGCTCTTACATCTGGCCGCTGATGATCAAAAAGGAGCATACGGCACTTACCTCTGTGACATTTTCTTATGATCAGGACGGCGCTGAAGCTACGCTCGATGCATTGGATTGTATGGATGAATCGCTGGTCACTGAGCCGGAGGATGCCTATATCGAAGTGACGGATGATGGATTTATCATAGTCAGCGAGGTGGAAGGAAATACGCTGGATTATGAGAAAACGCTGGAAATTGTGCTTGAGGCGCTGGATGCGGGAGTGGAACGCATTTCTCTGGAGGAAAAGGGATGTTATCTCACGCCGGAGATCTACGAAGATGATGAAGAACTGAACAGCGATCTGGAAGAACTGAACGCACTTGCTTCCGCATACATTACCTTTGACTTCGGCGATCGGGAAGAGGCAGTGTCAGCTCCTGTTATACAGGAATGGATTACCACTGCGGTGGACGGCAGTTTTGTGATTGATGAATTTGCTGTCGAAGATTATGTGGAAGAGCTGGCCGAAAAGTATGACACTTATGAAAAAGAGCACGAATTTACGACCACAGGCGGCGAAACGCTTACCCTTGAAGGAGGGGACTATGGTTGGGAGATGGATCAGGAATCGACGCTGATCGAATTACTGAATGCTCTGGAGGATGGCTATCAGGGCACGATGGAGCCGGTATATACGCATACGGCGATGAGCAGAGATACAAATGATATTGGAGATACCTATGTAGAGATCTGTATTTCTCTACAGGAGATGTGGTGCTATGCGGACGGTGAACTCGTTGTAGACACGCCTGTGGTGACCGGCAATCCAAATAAAGGAAATGCCACACCATCGAATGGGGTATGGGCAATTGACGGGAAACGGCGCAATGCCACTCTGAGGGGAGAGGGATACGCTACACCGGTAAGCTACTGGATGCCATTTAATGGAAATGTGGGCATTCACGATCTGACGTCACGCTCTGCGTTTGGAGGGACGATCTACCTGACCAATGGGTCGCATGGTTGCGTCAATACACCGTACACGGCGGCAGAGACTATTTTTAATACAGTATCGGTGGGAACGCCTGTTGTTGTTTACGACTGAGAAGAAGAGACATTGGAGGCGGACAATGTATGACCAGAAGTGAAAGGGAATTGCGAAATGACTGGGAAG
>JAJBVF010000171.1 GCA_020859965.1 Clostridiales bacterium | reverse complement strand
CCCCAGCGGTCTTCATAAACCTTCTTCAGCTTCGTCTTGAGTGCTTCAGGGAGTTTGGCCGTGCTGGCCTTCTTGCCGTACCCGTACCTTTCAATCAGGTCAATCCCGAAGCGTTCCGCGCCCCGTGGACGCTTCAACGGCTCTCCGGGCTTGAGTAGTCCCAGCCGTTCGCATTCCGCCCGGGAAACGGGCTCCTGGTCCATGTAGGAGTTGAAGCCGAACGGCGGCCAGGGAACCTCAAAGCCCCCCAGGCTGGCAGCGTTCATTTCGTCCGCCCAAAAAGTAAAGTCGGTTTTGAGCCGGACGGCGTCCTCATTGATGACATGGACAAGCCGCTTTGTCTTGGCTCCCGTGATGCGGATGAACCGGAAGGCGGGCCATGCCTTCAGGTTGGCCGGCTTCATGGATGCTTCCCACTGGGCCGCCCCAATGCTTTGCCGGACGTTGGTTTTGAAAATGAGCTTCAGGCGGGCCAGGGCCCCGATGTTTTTGACGTCGTTGTGGTACTTCGGGCCCTCGGCGTCCGCGGGAACAAGCCCCTCGGTTTGGAGCCATTGAAGCGCCTGGTTGGAAAAGTCCGCAGCACTCCCCACCTTGATGACCGTTTCCCCATTGGGGAGGGTTTCCTTCTCCCCGGAAAGGTAGTCTTTGATCAGCATGTACAGGCGCCCCAGCAGCCGCTTGTTTTCCTGCTTGGATGAAAAGAATTTATCCTCGCACGCCACAGCCGACAAGGCCGCCCACTCCTTTGAATCCATGCCGGAGGGGGCGGGATGTTTTACCAGGAACTTTTCCAGGGGCGTCACCATAAGGGTAATTCTGGATGATCAAAGGGTGTTTTTTCAACTCTCCCAAATTGGGCTACGTGATGCTCCAAAATGCGGACGGCGGGGCGGCGGTAAAGACCGGCTGTTTCCAAGGCAGAAATGATGCCTTTGGCGCGCTCCTCGGCTTCCCGCCTGTTGCTGGTTCCAAGCCCCAGCTCAACAAGCTGCCCGTTCTTCTTGGGGTCCACCAGAAGCGTCAAGCGCAGCTTGTAGGAGCCGGGCTTTCCGCGCCGCGTTGGCTTATTCTTTCGCAGGGATGGTTTGGGGGGTCTCATTCTTCGTTTCCTCCTAATCCTATTTCTTTCATCAACACCCGGATTTCAGCCGCGGCGGTATCGGTATCCACGACGGGCCCTTCCGGCTGCCGGGGTTGTTCGGGTTTGAACTTCTTCTTGGGCCGGGGTTGGGCCCGGTCCCATGCAAATGCTTTCTGGACGATTTCTCCGAAGGTTTTCATGAACAGTAGCCTGTCCGGCGGATAATCCCACTTGCTTGCATTGGCGGGAGCCGCGGCCAGATACCGGGATACGCAGTCCTTGGCGGCCTCCGGCACAACGCCTCCAAGGCTTTTGTGCATGGTAAGCAGGGCGGAGCGTTCCGTCCCCGTGAACTTGCTTACGTCCCAGCCGGGCCGCAGCGTCTTGACCCACTCCGCCAGGGGCTGCAAGGCAATCCACGCCGACGAGTCGTAGGAGGGCGAAGTGCCCGGAGAAAAACCAGGAAAGGATTCATGGGGGGTAGGAGGCGGAACAGGATCAGCGGGCGGTTCTTCCTCCGGTGTACTGTTCACCGTAGTAGTTTTCTTCCCCCCATTATTTCCTTCCTTCCTTTCCTTCCCTTCCCTTACGGTTTTCGGATAGGTTTCAACATAGGGGGCTACGTTGGTTCCTATTCCGGTTCCTACGTTGGTTTCTGAAAAAACCGACGTAGGTTTTTCTTCGGTTCCCGCGTTGGTTCCTATGTTGGTTTCAACATTGGTTTTCTTCGGGCGTCCCCCCAGCTTCCCATTTTCACGGGAGGGTATCCTTGTGACTTTGAGGGTTTCCTGAATCTCAGGGGGATAGCCGAACACGACCAGATGATCACCGTCAAAATGGTAAAGTTCGTTTTCCTCGTTGATTTCCTGGTCCGTCACGCCGCAAGTCTGCATCCAGCGACGCATGCCCCAGGAGCGGCAACCCTCAATGATGCCGCCATTCTCCTGTTCACAACACCACGCCAGGAGAGAAATCCAGGTGGCGCGCTGTACGGGTTCCGCCCCGATATATTCGGGGCTGGAAAACAAGGCTGTTGGGATGTTGATAAATTCCATATATACTATATCCCCTCCGTCTCTTTTGCTTCTGCTCCAAATGCAGGTGAGAGCTGTATTTTCCTACCCTGGACAGTATTGATTTTTAGCGGCTTCTGGATGTAAAGACATGCAGTCAAAAGGCTTCTTTCCGCGGCGTAGTTCACTTCGCGGAAGTATTTGCCGTGCCGGATTGTCCGCACCCGTCCACCAGGGAGGACATACAGCAATCCCCACCGTTCCGGCAGGTCATCTTCCGTGATTACTCCCGGCTCGCAAATGTAATAGCGGTAAAGCCCCATCCCATTCTGTGGATAAACGCGGAACGGCTTTTTGAGGTCTGCCCGGAAGTCGTTCAGGCTGGTTTTGGCCTCAACAAGAACGCTCCCGCACCCGCGGAACCCTATAGCATCGGGCTGCTCGTCCGTAACGATGCAGTTCGGTTCTGCGATCGCCACCCGGCAACGTTGGGAGCCCAGGAGCCAGCGTTCAGCAATTTCGCAAAGTTCCCGGTGCGTCCTTGGTATTAAAGATGTTGGTTTACGCGCCATAATCAAAAAAGTGTCAGTTGGGGGTTGTAGTTCGTTTTTTCCGCGGCTTGTAATGGCTACAGAAAGGGCAGCCACCTGTCCAGAATCCTAGGACATAAGGGCAGCCTTTCCATTTGGATTTCCGGGCATACCGGACGACATGGACGCAATGCCTCCGCATCCACCATCTAACCAGATAATTTTTCAATGGTTTAAAGGTGTTCATTCCCCCTCCTTTCCGTCCGCCATATCCACGCCAAATGCCGCGGCATATTTTTTGACATCATCGTCATGGAGATAGCCCAGCAGGAAACGCAGGCGTCTTTGATCAATAGTTCCAGGGCTTGCCCGGATGGCATATAAAGCATGCGTACATAGGAGACCATCCGGCACTTGCCGATGATCGCCCGCGCCCCGTCTTTGCCGGATTCGTAGGTCCAGAGCGTGACGTGTTCTCCGCGGGGGATGCGCGGCGCGTTCTTGCGTAGTTCCCATGTTTTTTCTCCGGACAGAATTTTACCGGAATAAGGCTGCCTGACGGATAAGAGGATGTTAATCATTGCTGGCCTCCTTCCTCAATTAAGGATTTAAGTTCATTGAAACAACGGAGGCGTGAGGCATTCTTTGTCGTGCAAATAAGGTGCTGCGCCCACCGTGCATGTCGTTTGGTGGCGTACCCCATGCGGTAACGGCCCGTTATGCCATTGTGGTGCACAATCGCTACCTGGACTTCATATTCCCCGTCTTTGGTTCTCCTGCACGGACAGACCTGCTGAACGATAATGTGAGGGTTCCTTTTCATTGTTCCTCCCCTCCTTTCCGTTCAAGTTCCCACGGCCATTTATGAACATCTTTAGGTTCAATAATGTAGAGTTCTCCTTCCGGAGTTTCTATTTGAATTTCACATGATTTCGTGTCTTTACGAACGACTGTTACAAAATCCCTTGTTCCAAAATACGTTAATTTATCCCCTACATTAACCCTCATGATTGGAGGGAACTTGGAGACGATTTTTTCTGCTTCCTCCCAAACGGTTTCCTCGAATCCTAAAAGAGTAGTCCAATCGCAATTTGGACACCCGATGCGCCCCATTGCTATCTCATGCAAATCAGGGAAGAATTGTAACGATCTCCCGCACAGCGGGCATTTAATATCTTTCATTTTAATTTCCTTTCTTGATTTTAAGTTTTCCGCTTGGCCCCATCGTCCAGCCGTCAAAAGTGACGGTGCCGGACAGATTGATCACGGGGTAGGCGTCATGTGGGTTAATGTGGTAAGTTCTCCCCTTGTGCTTAACCAGGAGATACCCGCCTTCCAGAGCACCGGAAACGGTGCCTCTAACGCCCATAACCGTTATTTGCTGTCCGTACCGGAAGCGGGTGCCACAAATGGCGTTGAGGGCGTCAAGATCGGGTTGCGCGGTCTTGGCGGAAGAGGCTTTCCGCCTGCGGTTGTACTCCATCATCCAGCGCCGTTTTTTCTCTCTTTCTTCGGGGCTCATTTGCCGAGTTCCTTTCTTTTGTAGGTTTCCACGCTCGCGACTTGGTAATCGCAAAAGCCTTCCGGGTTGAGGTAGCAGCGGCCAAACTGGGCCAGAGCAAAGGCGTCCGCCTCGTTATTATTGTTCATATCCGCACCCCAATGCTGGAAAACGCGTTTGAGCATCAAATCCTTTTCCGCATTGCCCTTCCCGGTGGCAAATTTCTTGTTGGTGGTAGGGGCCACAACAATGAAGGGAACCCCCATGTCAAGCAGCAGGAGACGAACAACGCCCCCCAGTTCTGCCAGCCCGGCCATGCCTTGGTGAGAGCCGTAGGAATAGCCCTCAATGACGGCAAGTGACGGCTGCTCTTGGTAGATGATGACTCGTACCTCATTGCGGATTTCAGAGAGACGCTTAGCGCTTCTATGCTTGGATTTGATGACGCCCCATTTCGGGGAACCATCCCACACCAGAGCCCACCCCGTAGCGGTAAGGGACAGATCAAGACCTAAGATGCGCTTGTTCATGCCGCCCTCCCTTCTGCTGCCGGGCGGATTGCCGGCATGATCCGAGTGTAAGCGTCAAGGTATTTTGGGCCGAATTCGTCCAGAGCCGCCTTAATGCGGTCGGTGTACTCGTCCCATTCCACTT
Organism: Clostridiales bacterium; assembly: GCA_020859965.1. Classification (GTDB taxonomy): domain Bacteria; phylum Bacillota; class Clostridia; order Lachnospirales; family Lachnospiraceae; genus Choladousia. The sequence continues at coordinate 4,794 of JAJBVF010000171.1, read as the reverse complement.
TGACCAAAAACGGGCGCAGTCCGGGGCAGTAGGAAAGGAAATACCACGCCCGCAAGCCAGTCACAGCCATGGAGCCGTGCACCTGCGGCTTGTGTTTGTCCGGCAGAACGCCGCCCAGCAGATGCCGGACATGATGCTTGGAGATAGGGCACTTGATTTCAAGGCCGGCAATCACAAGATCAAGACCGTCTTCCAGATTTTCAACAACAAGTCCGTCAGGACTGCACCCGATAGGGGCCGTTTTGCGGCGGATAAATCCAACTTCTTTTACCGCTTTGCCGGTCAAGGTCGCGAAAAGCTCGCGGGCTTCCGGTTCCAAGGCTTCCCCGCGATCCGTGTGAAAATTGCCTTCAAAGGTTATTTCATCCGGACGCAGACAGGAGCAGCACAGTTCGATGATTAAATCATCCTGCTGGGCTGACGGCTTCCCGGTTTTGGGAGTGATCAGTCGGTCAAAGTTGCTGGCGGTCAGATGACCGGAACGCAATTTAAACCATAGGTCGCTCCGTTGTGGGACATCCTCGTAAATAACTATATTTTCAAGGTCTAACATAACTTTAGTAGTCCTCTCTATTGGCTGGTACATACTCACGTTCCTGCTCCTTCAGACTTCCAAAAAAATCATCGGTATCATCATTTGGAGGCGGTAATGCCTCCGATGCCGTAGGCCGTTTTTCCTCCGGTTTGGGCGGGTTAAAGGGGTCTATTTCCTCGTTTTCATCCTTGGACGGGGTTACATTCCGCATTTCGCTTCCAAATTCCTGATCGTCGGCGCTGCTCATGGCTTCTTGGATGTAGAGGGGCAAATCCCATTGCTTGGAGGCACGCTTGATGACCGTTTTGAGCCCCATTTGCCCGAAGTCAGTCACCCACGGACCTACTACTTCCCCTTTCTTGTTCCGGGACTTGGTGCGGGCCTTGATTTCCTCCACGGCGCGCAGGCTCATGCGTTCCCCGTGTAGGTAGAGGTCCTTGTCTGTCCAGGTGCAATAAAAACCCCTGATGGGCGCCGTGCTGTCATCCCATTCCGGGATGTGGCTCATTGCAAATTTCCCTTCTTCCAGGCCCCAGGAAAATGGCTCCCCCTCTCTCACAATTCCAATATTGAGATTGGTGACGCCATTGGAGCGGGCCATGCGCATCAGGCCGCGGGCGGAGGGTACAGCCACGCAGGTCAATACAGACCGGCCGCTTGCCTTATCATTGCTCCAAAAGGGCACCAGATAGCCGTGGATGCCGTCAGGCTCACACCGCATCATCAGCAGGTTTTTCAGGGCGGCAATCAGCGTTACAGGGGCGCATTGCTGAAGGAGTGGGGTTTTCTGGCAGCAATGCCAGAAGATGCTGATACACCGTTCCGGCGTCATCATGCCTTCTACAAGCTGGGCAATGTGGTTCTTCACGTCCTCGGACATCACAATTTCGTAGAGTGTCTTTTTCGGGACTGGCGCCTGGGGCAAATCTAGTTTATCTGTAGGTGCGTTACTCATAATCTTTGCATGGTTCTGTGTAACAAGGCCGGGGATCAGTTGGCGCTGACCCCGGCCAACTGCTATTTAAGCATTCAGGGATTCGCGGTGCTTGCGGTTCAGTTCGTCGCAAAGCTCCAAGGCTTTCTCTAGGGCCTCTTCTCGTGTCACTTCGCGCCCGTCTCCGAAAGACACGCAGTGCATTCTCAAGAAAATTTCAGAGCCTTTTTTAAACCACACACCAAATGAATCGTCCTCTTCCTCAACGTAATAAGGCTGTTCTGCCTCAATTTCTTCAATGGGCTTGACAAGCTCAATGCAGGCAACTGAAAGGTAATTGTTTCGGTTTAGTAAAACGCCATCAGGGAGGCTAACATCCCCTCCCGCAATCTCGTCTCCACAAAGGGCCACTTGGCCTCCAATTGCGTTATTTGCGGACAACTCCCGATTACCTCCACTTCCGAAAAGCCTCCCGTGAAATCCGGTGATTCGCACCAAATCCCCCTTGCGGTATTTCCGCGCCGGGTCGTATTTCGCCTGGGCGGGTTCGAGGACAGAATGGTCAAAAAAGTTATCTTCCGTTTTGCCGTCATCATGGCGGATAGTGATTTCGATAGGGTTAAAATCCGTTCCGTCATCTGCCTTGATCGTTCCCTGGATGATGACTTCGGTTCCGGGCTTGCATTCGTTTCTTTGCATGGTGTTTTTTCTGTTTGTTGTTATTTAGGTTAGGTTAGTTGGAAATGGTACTTGAGGGGTTCCTCTTCCGTTTTGCGGGAGGTCTGTTCATGTCGACCCCTGTCTGAGAGATTTTCTCCTTAGTAAGAAAGCGGTACACGCTCACGGCAGAAATACGGTAGTCGCGGGCACTGGTACCAAGGTCTTCTATGTGCTTGTCCCGTAGAAGTTTGATAGTCTTCTTGCGTGACCATCCGCAGGCTGGATGCTGCGCCAAGTCGTTTATAGAGAGTTCCAGCTTTCCATTAAACATGCGGGCGGCCTTTTCCTCGTCGCCTTCGTTTACGAGCAGCAAGCCTCGGTCATGCAAACTCTGAATAGTCTGCTCCACAATGGACACTATAAATTGCTTCAATCCTTCCATGATTTTTGACAATTAAGATTTAACGATGAAATAAATGATCATGCCGCGGGCTTTTTGGGCTGGGAGGGTTAGCGGGCTTTCGCCACTGAACGGGGTGCTACGTTTTTGTAGTAGTCTTCGAGGAACTCGGAGAGCAGAAACCGGGGGCGCGTCAACCCGCAAACGGTGTGCGTCCGAATCTTTCCGGCTTTTACCCATTTCGCCGCATTGATAGCGTGAATAGGCTTTTCTCCGGTTTTCTCACGGGCAGCCTTGCATACTTGAGCAAGGGACATTGTCTTTTCGTATTGTGGTTCATTCATAGTCGTTTATAAAAAGGAGTTAATGGTGAAATAGACGATTGTTCCGAACCCTGTTACCAGGGCACAAAAGACAAGGTTCTGCACGATGCCGGACCGGGGCTTGAGGTCGTTTTCCGGCAAATCCAGCGGGCAGCCGTATAGGGATTCTGTTTTTGCATCGCGGTCTCGGCGCATCCAGTACTGTTCATTCGTCATTTTTCTCATTGTTGTTCGGGGTTGGGTTTAAAGCTCGTACCAGCCGAGCCGTTTCAATTCTTCGATAAGGACCTCTTCCATAGTTCAGTCTCTATGGCCGTCAGGATTATCCGTCGTGGCGTGATCCTGTTCGTACTGCACAAGGGCGTTTTCGAGGGCTGCGGCTGCGGTTTCATGCTCGTTCATGAGCCTTTCGGCATCTGCGTGGCTCACAGCTACATCGTCCACTCGGATGCAGCGGTCTTCGGTGTCGTATTCGATAATCATATTTACCTTTCTTTTTTTGGATATTATCGTTCTAACAAATCCTGATTTACTATTTCAGCAGAAGAATTCAACAAAATATTTCCTATTTTGTCATTTTCCTTGGATTAAACCGCCGGTTTCTTGGTTTCAGAATGCTTGCCCTTGCGGGGTTGGGGAAGCTTGCTGGGAGTGATTAAACGGTCGCGATTGAAAAGTAGATGGCCGCTGGAATTGACAGCGGAAGACATAGCTTCCTGCGGCGAACATTTCAGTTTGGCGGAAATGCCCAGTAACAGAAGTTTTCCTGCTTCCGTCAGGTCTTCCATATTGATTTCAATGGTTGATGGTTTCATCGTTTCGTGTGGTTGATGAACTCATATTTATCAGTTTTTTCTGATATGTCAACAGAAGATTATCAGGAAAACCTTTCAATTAGAATCTTTACATATCAGAAAAAACTGATAAGTTATTGGCATGCCAACGAAAGAAGAAATCACACAGTGGCTCAAAAAAACTGGACGGGATCGTTTTTGGCTAGCAGAGAAATGTCTGGTCTCTTACAAGCACCTGAACAACTGGTTTTCTAAAAACGGGAAAATACCAGATGCAAAACTTGTTATCATTCAAAAACTCATGGCAGAAACTCAAGCCCCCCCTTATGAAATAGAGGACAAGGGAAACATGAGCAAGCTCTTCATCACCCTGGACCCGGAATCACAAGATGCTGTATTGGCTGAATGCCGCCGCTTGAATATCACTCTTTCCGCCTACTGCTCCCTCGTTGTGGAATGGTGTGCCACCACTCCAGAGGGCCATGCGGTGATTGAATCTCTCATCAAGGGTACTCCTCTTCCCTCTGTCATCATGAACCTGGGTCCGCTTATTTCCGGAGAAAAAGAAAATACCCGCAAGCAGTTTGTCCCGGTGAAAGCATTCTCCTCTATAATATCAACCAGCAACGAAAGGTACAATCTGTCCGTGATCGGCAATATCGCCGCTGGTGGATTGCAGGCAGGTGATACCATTCCTTACCATATCACCGCAAACCGCCCTCTGGGAAAAGATGAGTACGTCCTACGCGTAGAAGGAAAATCCATGGAGCCGATCATCCCAGACGGGGCCCTTGTCATTATGCGTAAGCACACTATCCCCCCCATACCAAAACCCGGCACAATCGTGGAATACTACGATGAACGAGGTGTAACGCTCAAAAAACTGGCCAGGAAGAAGAATCCGGAAACCGGGAAGATGGACTACGTCCTACACCCGCTTAACCCTGCTTTTGGCGACATTGAACCCATGGACGGGGGCCGTGTTTCCGCCGTGTATGTGGAAACGCTGAAAGACTGGCGTAAGATATAAATTCTGAAACTGGCTGAACATTTCCCAATACCAGCAAAAGCTCTACTTATCATCCTTAGTATAATACAAGAGAATCCTTATAATGTTTCAAAAAATCCCTAAACTCAATGAATAATAC
>JAJBVF010000506.1 GCA_020859965.1 Clostridiales bacterium | reverse complement strand
CTGTATAGCTTACAGTCGATCCGCTTTTGATCGTTTTCACTGCCTGGTAGCTGCCGGATGCGGTTTTCCGGGAAATGTAATAGCCGGATGCACCGGAGACTTGATTCCATTTGATCGTAACACCTTTGGCCTTATTTTCCAGACTTGTAATTTTTCCGGAAGCGAGTGTAATCTGGAAGGAAGCAGAAGCGGTCCCGGTGTAATTTCCAGTTCCGGTAATCGTTACGGTTGCTGTTCCGGGATTGGTATTGTCTGAATAGGATGTAGTATAATCCGTTCCGCCTGTAAGGGTGGAAGAGCTGCATTTTACCGTAACGGAAGGTGTTTTTGCTTTGCCGTCACAGGTGCAGCTCGTTTGCCCCAGTGATACAGAGGCACTGGACAGATTTGCTTTTTCGATTGTGAAAGTTCTGGTCAGACTGCCGGTATAGTTTCCGGTTCCGGTTACAGTTACAGATGCTGTTCCTGCGTTTGTATTATCTGCATAGGTTACTGTGTAATCTGTGCCGCTGGTAAGTGTGGCAGACTCATATTTGACTGTGACGGTCGGCGTCTGCGCGCTGCCACTGTATGTAAAGCTGTCGGATGAAAGGGAAAGGTTTGCTTTCGTGATGTCATATTGTACTGCTACCGGAACGCTTAAGGTTTCGCCCAGGGCTGATGTAGAGATTGAAGTTGTTCCTGCGGCGAGGCCGGAGATCATATTTTCGGAAATGGATGCACAGGAACTGTTTGCAGATGCCCAGGAATAATCCGTTGTGACTGTCTGCATGCGTCCGGACGGCCAGGTTTCCGTGAGCGTAACTTTCACAGTGAGCGATGGGAGAGCAGCGCTTTCGCCGACAATCAGGCTGCAGGTATCCGGATCTGCACTCAGCGAGACAGATGAAATATTTTCGGATAATACATTGACACTGACATTCGTGCTGCTGTCATTTGCTGTGGTGGAAGAACCTGAGGTGGATGTAGGATAAGCAAATTCCTGTACCCAGTAATGGATGCCGTTGTAATAGACGTGTCCGATACCGACTGAGGTAAAATTGCTGTTCAGCATATTCCGGCGGTGCCCCTGCCCGCTGTAAGACTCGTCTTCTTCCGCCCATCCGGTAAAGACGGAAGCGGCACTGGTATAGCCAGCGGCGATATTTTCGCCACATGCCCAATAAGAATAAGAATTATCGTCATATGCAGTCCAGCAGGTATTGCCATCCGGTCTTGTGTGAGAATAATACAGGGCAATTTCCGCAGCACGCTGCATTGCGATCGCCTCCAGATCGTAATCATAAGTCAGCTCTGACAGGCCGGAACATACAGTCTTGGTCGTATCGTCGGAATTCCAGTACCATGCGTCGTCGCCGGTACGGAGTTCATTGATCATGTCCAGCATAGTTCGGGCGGTTGTTTGCCCATAGGTAACGGTCACGCCAAGCGAACAGGTGGTATCCGAGTCTTCGGATGCCAGAGAGATGCCTCCGGAAGCAGTGGTGAATGCGGCTTCTCCTGTGATCCCATTTTCCGTCAAAACGGTTGTTGCTGTATTTTCGATATCTGCCTCATTATCTGCATTGCCGTCCTCGCCGGAAGCATTGTCAGAAGCGTTATCCGTGGCTTCATCGAATGTCAGACTTTTCATTGCGGCGCTGTCGTCATCTGCACTGACTGCATCCGGGATCTGTGATTCATCGATAATCTCGATTTCTTCGATTGAAATCACAGATGCTTCTGTATCCGGACTGTCGGTAGATGTGTTAAATTGTGTTTCCTGCAACTCTGTTTCCTGTGTTTCCGTTTCTTCCAGATCAGAAATCGTTTCTTCCAGAATGATTTCCGTTTCTTCTGCAGTGGAGGAAATTGCGCTTTCGAGTGACATGGCAAGCAGCAAAGCTGTCGTCAGAATGAGCGTTTTTGGTCTTTTCATAGCTCTTCTCCCTTCTTATCATCTTGCGTTAATGCCAGAGGCGAGGACTGTAATATAGTCTTCTCGATTTACAGGCATCATCGGCTGAGGATATTTTAACATGGAACAGAGATTGTGAAAAGTCAAAACCACAGTAGTGCTGGATTAATGCATTAACTTGTATTATTCACGGTGGTAGGAAAGAGGCGGACCGCATATTTGCGGTCTTCTTTTCAAGGGTTCCATAAAAGGGTCGCTGATAAAAACAACTGTCTGTAAAGTAATAAGTATATATATATCTTCACAAAAATATGCTTCTCTTATACAGTTAAATGATTGAACCAATCTGCTGGAATATTATGTAAAGGAAAGAAAAAAGATGTAGAAAGCTAATGCATAAATGACATGCCTTTGCTATATAATATCGATGCGGTTATCCTTTCAAATATGTCCAGAGGGTATTGACTTTCTCAGACGTAAATGTTAAGATGACCGCAGTGATCAGGTTGCAGAAACTTGCGATGCCTGCGACCGGAAGGAGGACCTGCTGGCCCTCCTTTTTCTTTATGGAGATGCAAAAAATGCTGAAAAAACAGATAAAACCGTTTCTGACTTATACCGAACAGCTTGCAAAACTGACCGAGGAAAAAAATCTGCTGATCTCAGACTCCATCTATGCACAGGATTGTTTGACAAACATCAGCTACTACGCCTTGATCGGTGGTTATAAGCAGCTCTTTTATAATCCAATGACACGCCAGTATCGTCCCGGCACGACATTCGATGATCTTATACAGCTTTATTATTTTGATGAATCTCTCCGTGCGCTATTTTTTAAGTACCTTTGCCACATTGAGCAGAAAATGCGTTCCCTGATTTCCTATTATTTTTCTCAGACCTACTCTCACATGGAAAAGGATTATCTGAATGCGGCTAACTACAATAACTCTCGAAAGAACAGTACGGATATCCAGCGTCTGATCCAAATGCTCACCATCGAGGCACGTTCCAACACCAATCACCCCTACGTTGTTTATCAGAGAAATACATATGGGAATGTTCCTCTCTGGGTTATGATGAATACCCTGACTTTCGGACAGTTGTCAAAAATGTATTCCTTCCTGAAAACCAGTGTACAGACAAAAATCAGTATTAATTTCAACAACGTGAATGAAAAGCAACTGGGGCAGTACCTGAAAGCACTTACCTACTACAGAAATGTCTGTGCCCACAATGAACGGTTATATTCATTCCGCTGTCGTGTGGATATGCCGGATACTATTCTCCACCAAAAGCTTGGCATTTCCCGGAAAGGGAACCAATACGTTTTGGGAAAATCGGACCTGTTTTCCGTTGTAATTGCTTTCCGCTATCTGCTTCCCAGATCTGAATTTATTGACTTTAAGAAGCAACTTGTAAAATTAATGAATTCAGTTTTAGTTCATTCCCATACACTTACAGAACCAATGCTGTTAAATGCAATGGGATTTCCTCAAAATTGGAGAAACATCACTCGCTACAAACTATAGCAAATAACGATAGTACTAATCTCTTATTTGCGGTTCTTTCTCTTGCCCCGGCATTTCAGGGACAGAAAAATTCATCTCCACTCCCGTGAGTAGTAGCTTTTTAACGGCTTTCAGTGATGTTCCGGTCAGACGATCATGATGCGAAGATGCCTTAATAGCTGATGATTTCCCCGTATTCCTCAAGCTCTTCGTACTGCGCGGCTTCCATTTCTTCGTAAAACTGAATTTTTTCCGCATAGACTGCGCTGTATTCCTCATCCTCTCGGTAATCGGTCAGATCAAAGGTTTCCGAAAGCCATGCGCCAAAATAATCCGAAAGTTTTTCCGCGCCGGAAAGATTCAGGTGAAGACCAGCATCGTAAGTATCCGTGCTGTAGTCAATGCCGACTTCGTCTGATAATGTAATATAGTTGAAATAATACAGGCCATGGTCTCTTGCGTATTCGATGATCTCTTCATCCCACTCGTCATACCAGTGCGGATACAGGCTGGGCGATTTGATAAGTACCAGTTCAATGTCATTTTCTTCGCAGAGTTCGCGCATTTGATCCAGATAGCTCATCGCATTGCTGCCGAGTGTGTAATCCGCCAGGACATCCGGTTCCGGGAAACTGTCTACGGGCTTGACGTCCACCCGCATATAGTAGCCATTGTGTGTGACTTTATCTCTGGAGAAGAGATATGTGACGTCTTCACTTGTCAGATCGGACCAGCGGGAGTGATAGCGCAGAATCGGAAAGAGATAATCCAGCATGCTTTCATCTTCCGTCATGGAAGCCCGGATCGCCCCGATTTTTGCGGACGACCACTCCATGCCGTCAATCGTCATGCGATTGTAAGCCTCACTCTGCGGTTCGTCATATTTCAGCGCCAGCACATTGAATACCACGACTTTTGGCGTCTCATAGCGCAGTGTGTCTTCCAGCAGATAATAAGACTGCCAGACCAGCTGCTGGGCAGATCCGCGGATATAGCTCGTGATTCCGTAATTTTCATACAGCGTGATCGGTGAAAAATTTTCATAGACCTCGCAGTCGCCGATAAAAACGACTTCGTGATCGGTGGTTTCCTCGTAGTATTCCGCGACCATCGCGCCTTCCGGGATGTCGGACATATATTTCGGAAGGAACAAAAGCTGAAGGAAAAACAGCACTGCCAGCACTGCGGCGGCTGTGATAAGGACGGCGGGGAGCCAGAGAGGAAATTTTCGGTTTTTCATAGGATCTGGACTCCTTTCTGTTTTGCTGCTGCTCGGAACTTTTTATGCGCACGGGCAGAATTGGTGTTTTACAGCTTCGCTGTATCTGCCCGGCGCAGCGGATAGGAAGAAGGGCTTCTTCCTATCCGAATTTAGAACTGATTATAAATAAACTGGGTCTGGTCGTAACCGATGCCGTAGGCTCCGAAGACGATGACAACGATTACCATTACTCCGAATACGGCATATTTGCTCCAGGCCGGGGCTGTGTTAAAGAGAAAATCTCTTACGCTTCCCCGCTTTTCCTGGAAGATGCTCACGGAGAGTACGATCAGCAGGCTGACAAAGAGCAGGGCGTATTCCGCGCCGCTTAGTCCCAGTTCGAGAAACGCGGCGGCGTTCAGCTCGCTGAGTTTAAAGTGCGTGAACATGTTTGCAAACATTTGAAAGGTTAGAGGTACGTTGCGGTAGCAGTCAAACATGCGCAGGCTGCTCATCAGCAGGATGGTGCGGATTATTTCAAAAACGCCATACCATGCTTTGTCCTTGACATGGAATCGCGCATGAAATCGGCGGTACAGAGGCTGCAGCTCCTGGGAGATCATGATGACAACGAAGTTCATCAGTCCCCAGACGATGAAGTTCCAGCTCGCGCCGTGCCAGATACCGGTGGTAAACCAGACCACGAAAGCGGACAGGTAGACCGGCATCCGTTTGCCAATCACATCCCCGAAATGCTTTCTGGAGAATGTGGACAGTTTCAGCATCGGTTTGCAGACGGAAAACGGATAGAAAATATAATCGGTAAACCAGGTTCCCATTGAAATGTGCCAGCGATTCCAGTATTCTTTGATATTTTTGGAAAAATAGGGGCGGATGAAATTCTCTTTTACCGTAATCCCCATGGTCTGGGCAATGCCGATCGTGATGTCAATGCCGCCGGTGAAATCTGCGTACAGTTCAAAGGCATAAAAAAGCATGCCGACCAGCACGAAGCCGCCCTGATAAGTATCCGGGTTCTGAATGATGGCGTTTACCGCAACCAGAATCCGGTCCGCGATGACCAGCTTTTTAAAATACCCCCAGAGAATCCGGTAAAGGCCGTAGGAGACGGTCTTTGCATTGAATCGATGTGGTGTATAGAGCGATGCGGCCAGATCACTGTAGCGGCTGATCGGTCCCTGTACGAGCTGTGGGAAAAACGATACAAACAGCGCCAGCTTTCCCAGATTCTTTTCCGCTCTGCAGGTGCCGCGGTAGACGTCGATGATATACCCCATGGTCTGGAAGGTATAAAAGGAAATCCCCATCGGCAGCACCAGATCCACAAAGGAAATCTGCTGCCCGCTTCCGAGCGCATTCAGAATGCCGTTCAGATTGGCGATGGCAAAGTTCGTGTATTTGAGCACAGCCAGAATGCCGAGGTTAAAGAGCAGGCAGGCGAGAAGCCATTTCCACATTTTAGCTTTGCTCTGTGCCTTCCATGCTTTCTTTTCTTCCCGGCTGATTTTTCCCTTGTTGGCGGCTAAAAAAGCATCCTGCTCGGTGTGAAGCTGATCGAGCTTCCGGCCGATAAGCCAGGTGGAAACTGTGGTCGCTCCGATAAAAAATAAGTAGGCCGGATTCGCCAGATAATAGAAAAGATAGCTGGCGGCCAGCAGAAAACACCACTGGTATTTTTTCGGGAAGAGGTAATAAACGATAAATACGGCGGTGATAAACCCTATGAAACGATAGGAAGTAAAAAGCATACATTTTGCCTCATTAATCTTTAGTCTTCAAGCCGTAGGATCAGGTCATAAAGCGCCTGTGCGGAGTTGAAATTTTCCGGGATGATCTCCTCCGCCGGTATCACAACGTCATATTCCTCGTTAATCTCAGCGATGATTGTCACGATGTCAAAGGAATCAATGATTTTTTCATCAATCAGAGTTGTGCAGGTCTCAAAATCCACCTCCGGGTGTAAACCGGATAAAATATCAAGTAATGCTTCCATTTTTGTTTTCCTTTCTCTTCTGTATATTAAAAAAAATTTCCTTTGCACTTTCTTCCCGGTATCTTTTCTTTTCTGATCTTCCGGACAGGGAGCGTTTGACTGCCTGTGTACTTCTTTTTATCAGAGCAGCAGATGGGAAATATATGCTATCTTATCCCGGTATGTGCTCTGCCACGACCTTCTTTCCGGCGCTCCTCTGCCATCTGTTTCAGACGGACGCGGTCGATCTTTCCGTTGGCGGTCAGCGGCATTGCTTCAAGTGTGTAGACCTGATTCGGTACCATATAGCGTGGGAGCTGTTTGCGAAGTGCGACGACCAGATCTTTTACCTCGCAAGTACCCACGTAGAATAGGATGATTTTTCCCTTTTCTGAATCATAGACACAGCAGGCGCTTTGCACCTTTTCGTTTCGACTCACCTGCGCTTCGATTTCTCCGAGCTCAATGCGATGCCCCATATGCTTGATCTGGTAATCCTTCCGGGAGAGAAAGACCAGATTCCCGTCTTTGTCGTATTTCGCAAGATCTCCGGTGCGGTAGATCAGATCCTGATAATGCGGATTCAGCGGATTCTGCACAAAAGCCTCGCGTGTTTTTTCTTCATTATTATAATAGCCCAGGGAGAGAGGCGTACCCCGGATACAGATCTCGCCCGGCTCCCCCGGATCAGGCTGTTGATTACGCTCGTTCAGAAGCAGAATCCCGGTATTCGGAAATGGCCGGCCGATCGGAATCACTTCGTCTTCTGCAAATTCCCGGTCGACCTCGTAATAACAGCTCATGCCGGTGGCTTCCGTCGGACCGTACAGATTGATAAACCGCGCATGCGGCAGCGCGCGCTTCCAGAGATTGAACTGCCGGATCGGGAAAACCTCACTTCCGAATGCGATGGTATGCAGGTATTCCGGCACGATCTTATCCAACGTTTTTGTAGAAGAGATCATCGTCAGCGCGGACACTACCCAGCAGACTGTATTGATTTTGTGCGTATTCAGATATTCCACCAGCCGGATGGGAAACAGAAACAGCTCTTTCGGCACAAGGTAAGTGGTCGCACCGCACTTTAAGCTGCCGAACAGCTCTTTTAAACAGGCGTCAAAATAGAGCGGCGTCTGATTAGCAAATACGGAATCCTCTGTCACATGGAGAACCTCTGTCAGCTGCTCCACATAATCGATGACTGCCCGGTGGCAGCCGACGACGCCTTTCGGAATGCCGGTCGAGCCGGAAGTAAATACGATATAGACCGGGTCCGTGTCGATGGAGTCGCGGCGAATGGCAGCCAATGCAGTATCGTTGACCGGTGCCTGACTGATCGTGTCATACATCAGGATCTGGCCATCAAAATCAGCGATTTCCCGTACCAGGGAGCTGGTATCCTCATCGCAGATCACCGCCCGCGGTTTCAGACTCTGAAAGATCAGTTCCGCCCGGAAACGCGGCATTTCTTCGTCCATGGGAACGTAGAAGCAGCCGCTGTATACCACACCCCAGAAAGCTGCGATCATGTGCGGGTGACGATGCATATAAATGACGACCGGCTCCTTTGCAAACCCGTTTTCCGCAAGATAAGAGCCGATGGTTCGGGAAGCCTCACAGACTTCGCGAAAACTCATTTCCGTGGATTCATCGGCAAAGGCAGTCTTTTCCGGGAACCGCTGTGCGGTGGCTTCAAGATATTCCAAAATGTTTCGCTGCATAGGACCTCCGATTTTACTGTAAAAGCTTTTACATTGTAGTATTTCGCAGTCGTTTATTCGATAGTAGAAGCAGTGGTCGGCGTGGCCGGGTAGAGGCTTGTGTCAAACGCGTCGTAAGTGCCGTATTGTTCAAAATAGGCGAGCATTTCTTCGTCTGTAACCAGGAAAAAGGTCGCGCCGCTCTCTCTCGGAGTGGTGTCCAGATGGTACCAGCCATCGCCGACATTCACCAGACTCCAGTAGTGGTGGGAGGTGGTGACATTGCTTTTTTCCACATCGATATTCGGGATTCCGGCCTGCGTCAGCAGCGCCTTCGTGGTGGAAAAATAAATGAAACAGTCGCCCTGTCCGGTGGAAAAACCGATGTGCGCTCCGTTTGTCCAGCTCTCTTTATAGGTCGAATTAACATAATAAATATTTGCGCGAACCCAGTCATAGATGGCTTTTGCCTGCTGCTTCAGGGTCATGTCGTCCGTGACAATGTCGTCCAGCACTTCCTGCGCCTCCGCGAGAACGGTTTCCTCGTCGATATAATCCTCCGGTTTTTCCGTGAAGGTAATGGTAGTGGAAGCGGTCGCGGTGTTTCCCGCCCGGTCGGTCGCCGTGTAGGTGATTTCGTAGGTGCCCTCTTTGTCCGGATCTACGGCACTGGTATCTACCTCGACATCCACGTCGGTATCGCAGTTATCTGTCACGATGAGATTCGCCTTATAAGAGACGGGTACGTCGATAAAAGCGTTAAGCTGCGCGATTCCGTCGATCACCGGTGCCTCTTCATCGACCATGACGGTCACTTCGCTCGTGATTTCCGTAATATTTCCGCCCTCATCTGTCAGCAGGATTATCGGATAGACGGTTCCTTCTTCTGAGTAGTCCGGCGTCTCTTTGTACTCGCAGGTGACATCCGTGGCGTCGCTGACTTCTGCGGCCAGTTCCTCTGCTTCGAGCGAACCGCCGAGATTCAGAGTCGTAATTACTGCCTCGCCTTTGGGAGCTTCCGTGTCTTCGACGATAAGTGTAGAAGTTTGATTTCGCCCTTTTGATTTGAACGTAATGGAATATGTGCCGACATGGTCAAACGAAATTTCAGAAAGATCGGACACAAAAGAAGCCTCGATACCTTCCTCCTTGCTCTCGCTTGTAAGAAAATCTTCCGCGGTCAGCTGATTTTCCGTCCCCGCTTCCACAGTGATTTCATCCACAATGGAAGGGCGCAGATACTGAATGAGCGCGGGAACCGCGACCAGGAGCGCGGACAGAAC
>JAJBVF010000381.1 GCA_020859965.1 Clostridiales bacterium | reverse complement strand
AATGAAAACGGCGTTTTGCTTTATTTGGAAGCAGCCCTTTCATATTTTTAAGCGCGCAGGGAATCCGGGTCTGGCAATGTCCCTTCAACACCGTCACATTGATCAGAAAGTCAAAATCATTCACACAGCTGCACACATTCAGCTTCATACCTGCGCAATCCTTTTCAACCGGCCGGTCTTTCTGTGCATCCAGAAATTCAACCCCATACCTCTTCACAAGCTGATCATAGCCACACACCCGTACTGCTTCAGAAGTCTTATCTCCCACCCAGGATCCTTCCGCGATTACCAGATTCCGATAGCCAAGCTTCTGCAGATACTCAATAATACCGGCGACGATCTCCGGATGCGTGGTTGCACCATAGGAAGCGACAGACGCCGACACCAGATTTGGCTTTATTCCTATTCTGCAGGACCCATCTTCCGGAAGGAGGCTGCACAATCCCGACCGTTTCAAAAGTTCGATCGTCATCCCGCGGTAATCCGTCCCATAAATTTTTAAGATTTCATTTCGATTCATGATTTCCCCTTAATACTCCTTCTCTATCCGCTCAAGTCCATATTTCTCCAAAAAGTCTTTCAGTTCACTCTCCTGCCGGATATACATGACCTCCTCAAACTTACCGGTCTGCAGATTTTTAAAGCCTGCCACCTGCTCCCCATTGCAGATACTGCATTTCAGCACAGGCTTATAAATAGCCGGGTCAAATGTGTCTTTTTTTAAGTCCGGTCTGGCCGTTTTCTTTTTTCCGAAAAACATCATTTTCTGGTATTCTCCTTCCATTTCTTCACGAAAACTGTCATTTTACCCACGTGTACTGTTCAGATCCAACAGGACAGGTGAAACAGGAATGCTTACCATTCACCATAAACAACAGGATCATCGATTCACAGCTGCAGAAACAGCCGCAGGGTCCATGTACCGAGAAAAGCCTCGCAGGCACAGCCGGCAAGACAGGTAACACCCATCCCGGCAAGTTCTCCGATATCCTCCAAACGTATCTTCCAGAGCGCGGCCGGCATCGTTTCCGCAGCTCCCCGAAATCTTTGTACCCTTCGGATCCAGACAGTAATTTCTTTTTTCCAGACGATTCCATACAGAAACCACTGCGGAAAAATACAGCAGAAAAACAGAAGAATCCCCTGCACTCCATTCCGAAGTCCAAACAGGGACAGGAGCATAGCTCCGGAAGCAAGGAGCCACCATAAATAGCCCAGATGGAACAGAATGCCGATTGTTGTAAAACTGCTCAGCCATAAAAGCAACAAGGTCCGCAAGCGGACAGAAACCACATAACACAAAAGATCCCAGCCATCCTGGTTGCTTCTTTCAAAAATCTGAAATCCGTACATACTCGAGAGCCCGGCGGTATGCATTTTCAGCAGCTCCGGAAGTGCACAGCCCGTCAACAGGCCGAAAGCAAGGAACAGAAGCACAGGAAAAATCCGTTGATCCAGATGATTCATAAAAAACTGCTCCACAATAACTACTCGACCTATCTTATGCAAATCCAGGTATGAACATGCCTCTCCCTATACATCTACCTTTTCCTCAATTTCTTCTTCAGCTTCTGCCTTAAAATCTTCCATCTGAACCGTATCGATCTCCGGCAGATCTTCCAGCGAATGAAGTCCAAAATGCCGCAGAAACTCCTCTGTCGTGCCAAACAGGATTGGCCGGCCAGGAGCATCCAGGCGCCCCATTTCTTTAATCAGATTGTATTCCACCAGCCGGTTGACCGCATGGTCACTCTTTACACCGCGTATTTTTTCAATTTCCAGCTTCGTCACCGGCTGCTTGTATGCGATAATAGAAAGCGTCTCCATCACAACGTCTGTAAGCACGATCCTGCGCGGCTGTTTTGTGATACGGATCAGGTATTCGTAATATTCTTTTTTCGTACAAAGCTGCCATGAGCCATCCAGTTCTGTCAGTTCAATCCCGCGCTCCTGTGCATTGTACTGATCTTTCATATGCAGCAGCAACTTTCTTGTAGTCTCCGTATCCTGTAAAATCGCAGCCGCAAGCTTTGTGATCTCTACCGCATCCCCAGTTGCAAAAAGGATCGCTTCGATCGCAGCTTCTGCTTTTCTTCTGTCCATCGTCAGTTCTCTCCTCGCTACTATTCATAATCAGCCGCCAGATCGCTCATATCTTCATCTAAATCTTTTCCGGTCCAGGTCAGGCTGATATCAGCAAAACTCTCCGGCTGTTCCACCTCCACTTTGCCTTCCTTCATCAGTTCCAGCAAAGTAAGAAATGTGACGATCTTATATTGTTTTCCGGAACGGAGCAATAAAATCTCATGAAAGCTGCACGTTTTCTTTTCAAATATATACTGCCCGACGAAACGCATCGTCTCGCCCAGATTGATATCCTCTTTTTTCAGACAGCCAAAACGGCTTCGCACAGGATCAATGTGGTTTTCCTGCCGTTTCATAACATCAAGAAACACCGCGTACAGACGTTCCAGCGTCACTGTACTCAGCACTTCCTCTACATTCACCGGTTCACGGTATGACTCCACTTCCTCCGGGATTGTCGCTTCCTTATAAAAGTGTCCCTCTGCTTCCTCCATACAGTCGCGAAGCTCATAGGACATATACTTGTACATTTTATACTCAAGCAGCTTTTGTACCAGTTCTTCACGCGGATCTGCTTCTTCCCCTTCTTCTGTCTTTTCCGGGGGCAGAAGCATTCGTGATTTGATGTCAAGCAAAGTGGCCGCCATCACCAGAAATTCACTCATCACATCCAGCGATTCACCGGGAAGCTGCGCAATATATTCCATATACTGATCCGTGATCAGTGCAATCGGAATGTCGTAAATACTGACTTTATTTTTTTCTATTAAATGTAAAAGAAGATCGAGCGGTCCTTCGAACTTCTCCAGTTTAACCGGAATTCCCATCATTATAGCTCCATTTATCCATCTATGAGGACACTTTCCCAGCGAAATCCAGAACGATAAGTTCTGGCGGATTGTTCACACGAACATTTATGGTATGCCCGCCAAGGCCCGCGCTCACTACCATTTTCTTTCCATTCTGAGTGAAAAGGCCTCTGTCATACTTCGGGAAAAGCCGAAACTGAGGGCTGATCACCCCGCCAAGAAGTGGCAGACGTACAATGCCTCCGTGCAGATGCCCGGACAGCGTCAGATCCGCCCCCCAGGCAACATAGGCGTCAAACCATGCGGGATGATGCGCAAGAAGAAGATGATATCCGGGTGCGATCGGTTTCCCAAGGATACCTTCTATCTGTTCCGCCATCAGCTCTTTCCCGTGAAAACGTCCGTAGTATTCCAGCGGAGTCTCCAGTCCCCAGATCGTAACTGGCATCCGGTGTATCTCCAACTGCTCACAGGTATTTTCCAGCAGATGTACGCCGCAGCTTCGGATAGCAGTAGCATAATCCTCATAGCATTCCCCATATATATCGGTATTCATCTTCAATCGGCTTTCATGATTCCCGTTCGCATAATAAACCGGATATTTTTTAGTCAGTTCATTCATCAGAGAGAGTGCCGCATCCATCTGCGGTTCTTTCGCAGACGTCAACATATCTCCTGCTATCAATACGATTTCAGGATTCTCATTCCGTATTTCTTTCAAAAGGCGGCTGTTATTCTCACCGTAAGAGGCATTGTGGAGGTCTGACAAAAAAACTGCGGTAAACGGTGTTTCCGGCCCCCGTTGATTTTCCTCAATGCGAATCCGGTATCGTGTTATCTTAAAATCTGGCATTCCTTCCTCTGTCCTTTCGGATAAAGATATACTGTTGTGATCTAAAATCTTTTTTATTATATCACATTATATATGAAAAGTATAGCATCCATTTTTGCCATGCCTGGCCAAGATAGTCTGTGTAGCCGGCCTTTTGAGCCGCTTCCGCCATCACGATGGATACACGGCCAATCTCTTTTCCATTCAACTCATACACGCAAAAGCCGACCGTGTCTCCTTTTTCCAGAGGAGCCGCCGTCTCTTTCTCCCATTCCAGATGCTTTTCAATCTGAGAAAAATCCTCACCGGATGTGCTTAAATAGGAGAATTCCCCATCATAACACACAGTAAATGCTTCCTGGAGCGCGCCTTCCACCGCTATTTTCGGAAGCGCCGGCATCTCTTCATCGTAATACATCGAACATTTTGAAAAGCCATAGTCCAGCAGCTGTGCAGCCTCGGAAAACCTGGTTTTGGTATCCGGCGCAGTCAGCACTACACTCACGAGGCGAATGCCATCCCGCATTGCTGTCGCGCTTAAACAGTATTTTGCATAACTTGTGCTTCCGGTCTTCAATCCATCACATCCATCATAAGCCCGCAGCAGCTTATTCGTATTGGTAAGCGTAAAAATGCTGTTCCCCTGCGCAGTCTCATGCGTAATATCCTCCATCCAGATATCAGAATAATCGGTCACCTCCGGATAATTGGCCAGAAGTTCTCCTGACATGATTGCCACATCCTTTGCGGATGTATAATGTTCCCCGGATTCTGTAAGGCCGCAGCAATCTGCAAAATGAGTATTTACCATGCCAAGTTCTGCCGCCTTTTCATTCATACGCTCTACAAATGCCTCTTCCGTACTGCATATCTTCTCCGCCATCGCAACCGCCGCATCATTTCCGGAAGCAATGATAATACATTTCAGCAGCGTCTCCACAGTCTGCTTTTCTCCTTCTTCCAAAAACACCTGCGATCCGCCCATTGACTTCGCATGCGCACTGGTGACCACTTCGTCTGTCAGACAGATCTCCCCATTCTCGATTGCCTCAAAAATAAGCAGAATTGTCATCACCTTCGTCACGCTGGCCGGGTGTACACGCTCATCCGCATTCTTTTCATATAAAATCGTTCCGGTCGATACTTCCATCACCGCCGCATGCGGTGTCTCAATTTCCAGATCAGACTCCTGTGAAGAGACATCTGCCATATTTTCGCCGGGCATTTCCATTTCATCAGGGCCGGATTGTTCTTCGTGGATTCTGTCTCCTGAAGTTCCGGCAAAATCCGCATACACATGGATCCCATCATATACAATTCCGGACAGGATGATCAGCCACAATGTAAGAAGAAAAGACACTTTCTTTCTCATTTTTTTAACGTCCCGTATTTTCTTATCATACTATATGAAAAGGATCCGGGAAACATGACAAAGCGTAGGAACAGCACACTTCATCCAGAGAATGCAGAACAGAAAAAACAATAAATACAACTTCTGTTACATGAGCGGTGCAAACAGCCGCAGGATGCTCTGTCCAAAACGCCGGACAAAGCTTTTTTTCTCACAATCCTCTATCGTAATCTCCCTCGACTCCTCAAACACAGCAAGGGAATCTTTCTTTACATCCATCACAGCATCCGTGTCATACATCCAGACCCCGCATTCAAAATGCAGGTAAAGGCTCCGGTAATCCAGATTGACTGTACCAACCGTTGCGATCTTATCATCGCACACAAAAGATTTCGCGTGAATAAATCCCGGCGTATACTCGTAAATACGGACCCCTGCCCGAAGAAGTGGTTCGTAATAGGACTGTGTAAGAAGAAAAACTGCTTTTTTGTCCGGAATACCGGGTGTGACGATTCGAACATCAATTCCACTTTTCGCCGCCAGCGACAATGCAGTCTGCATTTCATTGTCGATGATAAGGTACGGTGTAAATATATAGACATAGTCTTTTGCGCGGTTGATAATATTCAGATAAACATTTTCGCCGACAGTCTCCTGATCCATTGGTGTATCACAATAAGGCTGGACAAATCCTCTGCCGGTAAAAGGCTCTTCATGCCAGTTGTGCGGGCGATACCTGTCATAAGCTACATTCTCATTTGCCAGAACGCTCCACATCTTCAGAAACATCATCGTAAAGCTCCAGACGCCCTCGCCCCGCAGCATGACAGCAGTATCCTTCCAGTAGCCAAAGCGCTCAATGCGGTTGATATACTCATCTGCCAGATTGATTCCTCCTGTAAAAGCTGTATAGCCGTCTATCACAGCAATTTTTCTGTGGTCACGGTTATTCAGCACAACAGAAACAACTGGAATCAGAGGATTGAATACCTCACATCGGATACCTCTCGCTTTCAATTCCCATTCAAACGTCTGCGGCATCTTGCTTGCGCATCCCCAGTCGTCATAAATCATGCGCACATCCAAGCCGATCTTCGCCTTCTTTTCCAGCACATCCAGGACACTCTGCCACATCTCGCCATCATCAATGATAAAGTATTCCATAAATATAAAATGTTCCGCCTTTTCCAGTTCTTCCATAAAGGCAGGGAAGAATTCTTCTCCGGAGGGAAAATATTTCGTCTCTGTATCCGTATACACCGGATATCCGGCATTCTTCCAGATATAATCGGACTGACATTCCGCGGAAACATTCTCTGCCCTTAATACATCGCGCACCGCACTCTCATCTTTCAGATATCCTTTCGTCTTCTCCTCCGCCTCATCCAGTTTATCTTTAAGTCTTGATCCTAGTCTGGGTTTCCCGAGCACAAAATAAATCACAGCGCCTGCGATCGGAACCGCCAGGATCAGGATCGTCCATGCCAGTTTATAAGCAGGATTCATATCTTTACTGACCAGCCAGAGCACCGCCAGAATACTTAAAATATTGATCAACGTTGTGATGATCTGATATCGGTTGCCCAGAACAACAGCTACAAAAATGATCCACAATACCTGAATAAGCACAGCCAGAGCAAAAGAAATAATTCTTCCGGCTGTGTTCCCAGTCTTTTTTTTCATACACCTCTCACGCTTTCAAGTCACAAATACGAAGTCTGACTCTTGCCTTTCCGTAAGATCGAACCGTGTGGCACTCTTACTAAAAATCCCTGACCGGATAACGATCAGGGATTTCGTCCTTCGTCCTCGATTCTCTCTTCAAATCGGGATATAGCACATTAATTGTATTTCCTTTTGCGAGCTGCTTCAGACTTTTTCTTCCGTCTTACGCTCGGCTTCTCGTAATGCTCTCTTTTACGAATCTCCTGCTGGATACCAGCCTTTGCGCAGTTTCTCTTGAAACGGCGTAATGCGCTGTCCAGTGATTCGTTTTCTTTTACGATGACATTTGACATTGTCTCACACCTAACCTCCCTCCAGCTGTAGATTGTGCAAGACACAACTGTCTGGGTAATCTAAATTGCACTAATGCAAGTATACCATAAATTCCGCTTTCGTCAACCATTTTTCGTTTTTTTATATCAAATGGCTGCTTCGTTTTCTGATTACATATCCTGATTACTTCAGCTGATCCGCGAGCACTTCCTTCGCTTTCTCCAGTGCAGCATCCACACCTGCCGGGTTCTTACCACCGGCCTGCGCCATGTTCGGACGTCCGCCACCGCCGCCGCCTACAAGTGCTGCAATGCCTTTGATGAGGTTGCCAGCATGCGCGCCTTTTTTCATCGCACCATCCGTCGCCGCAGCCATCAGGCTAACCTTGCCGTCATTTACAGAGGCAAGCAGAACCACACCCTCACCCAGCTTCTCACGAAGCTGATCGCCCAGGTCGCGGAGTCCATTCATATCGACGCCTTCCAGCTTCGAAGCAAGCAGCTTCACGCCGTTCACGTCACATACCTGATCCATGACATCACCGAGCGCATCCTTTGCCAGCTTGCTCTTCAGCGATTCATTTTCGCTGGTAACTGTTTTCAATTCCGCCTGAAGTGCAACAATCTTTTCATGAATGCCTGCGGGAGTCGTCTTCAAAAGCTTCGCTGCGTCAGCAAGCTCCTGCTCCACTTTTTTATAATAGGCAAAAACACCGGCTCCGGTTAATGCTTCGATACGGCGTACACCGGCCGCGATACCGGATTCTGATACGATCTTGAATGTCGTGATATCGCCGGTATTTGCCACATGCGTACCGCCGCAGAGTTCCTTTGAAAAATCGCCCATGGAAACCACGCGCACTTCGTCTCCATATTTTTCGCCGAACAATGCCATCGCACCGGTCTTTTTCGCATCCTCAATACTCATGATCTGTGTCACGACCGGAAGAGAAGCCGCGATCTCGCGGTTCACCAGTTCTTCTGTCCGCGCAAGCTCATCCGCAGTCATCGCCTGGAAATGCGCGAAGTCAAAGCGCAGGCGATCCGGCGTCACCAGAGATCCCTTCTGTTCCACGTGAGAACCGAGGACAGTCTTTAACGCTTTCTGGAGCAGATGTGTCGCGCTGTGGTTCCTGCAGGTGTTGCTTCTGCCATCCGCATCTACATTCAGTGTCACCGCATCACCAGTCTTGATCATACCCTCAGCCATATATCCGACATGTCCGTACTTACCGCCAAGCAGATGAATCGTATCTTCCACGACAAAGCGACCCGCTGCACAGGAGATCACACCAGTATCGCCTTCCTGACCGCCCATCGTGCCGTAAAACGGAGTCTTCTCAGTGATCACCGTGCCACGCACACCCTCGGTAAGTGCTTCTGTGAGCTCTGTGTCTGTTGTCAGCACCGTGATCCTGGATTCACAGCTTAAGGTATCATATCCGACAAATTCCGTCGTGATAGCTGCCGGAATCTGGTCATATACCGTCGCGTCGGCTCCCATATAGTTCGTCGTAGCACGGGCTGCGCGCGCTTTCTGCCGCTGTTCTTCCATGCAGGCTTTGAAGCCGTCCTCATCAATGGAATAACCCTTTTCTTCTAGGATCTCCTTTGTCAGATCGAGAGGGAAGCCATAAGTGTCATACAGAAGGAACGCGTCCTTTCCATCCAATGTTGTCTGATCCTTCGCAGCAAGCTTTGCCTCCATATCGCCAAGGATCGAAAGACCCTGGTCGATCGTACGGCTGAACTTCTCTTCTTCCTGAGAGAGAACCTTAAAGATAAATTCTTTCTTTTCTTCCAGTTCCGGATAGCCATCCTTCGAGCCCTCGATCACAGTCGCACTGAGATTTGAAAGGAAGCTGCCCTCAATGCCGAGCATACGTCCATGTCTTGCCGCTCGGCGGATCAGGCGGCGGAGCACATAGCCGCGCCCTTCGTTCGTCGGCATGATACCATCCGAAATCATAAATGTAGCGGAACGGATATGATCAACGATCAGGCGGATCGAGATATCCTTCTGTTCGTCCGTCTTATATTCCGTTTTCGCGACTTCACAAACCTTATCGCGCAATGCCTGGATCGTATCGACATCAAAGATCGAATCCACATCCTGTACGACCACAGCCAGACGCTCCAGGCCCATACCGGTATCGATATTTTTCTGCTTCAGCAGTTCATAATTGCCATTACCATCGTTTTCAAACTGGGTAAAGACATTGTTCCAGATCTCGATATAGCGGTCACAGTCGCAGCCGACTGTGCAGCCCGGCTTTCCGCAGCCATATTTATCACCACGATCATAGTAAATCTCCGAACACGGTCCGCAGGGTCCCGCACCATGCTCCCAGAAATTGTCTTCCTTGCCAAAACGGAAGATCTTCTCCGACGGAATACCGATCTTGTCGTGCCAGATATTCCACGCTTCATCGTCATCCAGGTAAACCGATGGATAACGGCGCTCTGGATCCCGCCCGCCCGCGTCCGTCAGAAATTCCCCCGACCAGGCGATCGCCTCTTCCTGGCAGTAATCACCAAAAT
>JAJBVF010000308.1 GCA_020859965.1 Clostridiales bacterium | reverse complement strand
ACCGCGCAGTATCGGCTGGAAGCTTATGAGGATGTGATCAGCACCTGCAATGATATTCTGGAAGATTCGGAGAAAGGAAACGCAGATGCTTATTTCCTGCGCGGCGCGAGCTTTCTGAGTGAAGGAATGTCAGACGAGGCGGCAGCTGATTTTGACGCCGCGGTAGAACTGACCCCGGATGATTACGACCTGTATCTGAATATCTATGAGAGCTATCTGGATGCGAATCTCTCGGCTGTCGGCGTGACTTATCTGCAGGCTGCGCAGGATCTGAAAGGGGAAGATACCGACTACTACTATAATCAGGGCAGGATTTACTATTATCTTGGAAATTATGAAGAAGCGCAGCAGATGCTGATCGGTCCGGTGGAAGAGAATTATGAGCCGGCCATGTATCTGATCGGCAAGGTGTACCTGGCGCAGGAAGATTATACGCATGCGCTTGCGATTTATCAGAAGATACAGGAAGAGTTCGGAGAGAGCGCGGAATGTTACAATGGACTTGCGATGTGTGCGATCCAGAATGGCGATTATGATGGGGCGCTTTCCTACATCAGCCTCGGCCTTGCGCTTGAAGGGACAGACGGAAAGCAGGAGCTTTATTTTAACGAGATTGTTGCCTATGAGAAAAAGCTGGATTTTGCCACGGCAGCGGAAAAGGCGGAGATCTATGTAGCAAATTATCCGTCTGATGAAGCAGGGCAGAAGGAATGGGCATTTTTGTCGACGCGGCAGTGAGAGACGAAAAGGACATGCAAATGACTGCGTGCATGTCCTGTAATTTTCCCTGTAAATGAGGAGTGCCCCCGGCATCTGGCACACCGGAGGCTATTATGAAAAAATTTATCAATATGTGTAATGGAGTATTACAACATATAGGCTGGAAAAAAATTTATCTGGCTGCTTCTAAGAGGTTTCTTTAGAAGTTGTAAATACTATAACAGAGGAATGTGAACAAAATATGAACAAAACATGAAAACATAGTTAAATTGACTTAAAATCAAGATCAAATAAAAAAACTATTGTCGGATATGCACATATAGTGTTAAACTGTGAGCAGAAATAATTTGTAAAATATACTGTAAAAGTGTCGTCAATGGCAAAATGGCGAGCGCATTTATGCGCAGAGCCATTTAGACATTAGATGATCAATCAGCTTTTACATGTAGTTGTGCCATGCCCTGCATGGCCGGAAGCAAGGATATCAGAAAGGAGATTTTTATTATGAGTCAGACACCTACCCCACACATTGCGGCAAAGCCGGGAGATTTTGCAAAGACAGTTTTGATGCCGGGAGATCCGCTGCGCGCAAAACACATTGCGGAGACGTTTCTGGAGGACGCGGTTCTTGTTAATAATGTCCGCGGCGTCAATGGCTACACAGGTACGTATAAGGGGAAAAAAGTTTCTGTGATGGCGAGCGGTATGGGAATTCCTTCGATCGGCATTTATTCTTATGAACTGTTTCATTTTTATGATGTAGAAAACATTATCCGTATCGGCACGGCGGGAGCGCTCAGCCCGGATCTGAAGATCCGAGACCTGGTGTTCGGCATGGGAGCATGTACGGATTCCAATTTTGCGGCGCAGTTTGAACTGCCGGGTACCTTTGCACCGATCGCCTCCTTTGAGCTTCTGAGGAAAGCAGTATCCGTGGCAGAGTCTGGCGGCATGAATTATAAAGTCGGCAATCTGGTCTCTTCGGATGCCTTTTACAGCGACCGTCCGACGACGGAAAAGTGGCAGAAGATGGGCGCACTCGCGGTTGAGATGGAGGCTGCTGCGCTTTATATGAACGCTGCCCGCGCCGGGAAGAACGCGCTGGCGATCTGCACGATCTCAGACAGTATGGTGACCGGCGAGGAAACGACTGCCCAGGAGCGCCAGACCAGCTTCAGCGATATGGTGAAGGTCGCGATGGAAATCGCGTAAAATGACTGGTATAAAACAGGACTGTGCGAATAAAATCATACGGAGCTATTGTACGCGATGAATGGCATAGAATCAGGAAACAGGAGGATAGATCATGGACATAAAACGGGTGTTTCTGATCGTCCTTGACAGCTTTGGCATCGGCTACGAGCCGGACGCCGATCTGTTCGGGGATGTCGGAGCCAATACGCTCTCTTCAATTGTAAAATCAGACCAATATGACACGCCGAATCTGAAGAAGTTTGGAATGTTTAATATTGACGGCGTGGACTGCTGCCCGGGTGTGGAGGCACCAATCGCCTCTTATGCAAGACTGCGGGAGCGCTCGATGGGAAAGGATACGACGATCGGACACTGGGAGATCGCGGGTGTGGTTTCACCGGAGCCGATGCCGGTTTACCCGGATGGATTTCCGGAGGAAGTGCTCGCACCGTTCCGGGAGCAGACCGGGCGCGGTGTGCTTTGCAATCAGCCCTATTCCGGTACAGATGTGATCCGCGATTATGGGGAACAGCATGTGAAAACCGGGGATCTGATCGTCTATACATCTGCGGACAGCGTGTTTCAGATCGCTGCGCATGAGGACGTCGTGCCGCTGGAAGAGCTGTATGAGGATTGCCGTAAGGCTCGAGCGATCTTACAGGGAAAACACGGCGTGGGGCGTGTGATCGCCCGCCCGTTTGTGGGAGATTCCGCTGCTTCGTTTACACGGACGCGCAACCGTCATGATTTTTCGCTGGTGCCGCCGAAGCGTACCATGCTGGTGAGTCTGCGGGAACATGGTTTTGACACTTATGGTGTTGGGAAGATCAATGACATTTTCGCGGGGCAGGGAATCGCGCACACGACGCCCATCTCGGACAATGAAGACGGCATGAACAAGACGCTTGCTCTGATGGATGAGGATTTCACAGGGCTTTGTTTTGTAAATCTTGTCGATTTTGATATGCTTTACGGACATCGCAATGACATCGATGGATATGCTGCTGCTGCGACTCTTTTTGACCGGCAGCTGGCACAGATGATGGAACAATTAAATGATGATGATGTGGTGCTGATCACTGCTGATCATGGCTGCGATCCGGGCTTCCCGGGCACGGACCATTCGCGCGAGTATGTGCCGATGCTTTTGTATGGAAAGAGCGTGCGCCCAGGGGTTTCTCTGGGGACGAGGAGCAGCTTTGCGGACATCGCGGCGACTGTGCTGGAAATGTTCGGGATTCCGGAGAGGCTGGACGGAGAGAGCTTCTGGAAGGAAGTAAAGGCATAAAGGAAAAGACCGGATTACGAATACCGGTAGTGCAGCGATAAGCGCTGTATGGCGGTTGAAAGAATCCGGAGTTTGGGAGGTGGATATTATGCAGGATCTGGAATTGATACGGCTGGCTTATCAGGCGCGGGAACGCGCTTATGTTCCGTATTCTCATTTTGCTGTGGGTGCGGCGCTGGAAGCGGAAGACGGACGCGTGTTTTTGGGCTGTAATATTGAGAATGCAGCTTATACACCGACGAATTGCGCGGAGCGTACCGCTTTCTTCAAGGCAGTGTCGGAAGGATACCGCTCGTTCCGGCAGATCGCGATTGTTGGCGGTTCTGTGAAAAATTCTTCCGGAGAGGCGGCTTATGCAGAAGCCGGAGGCGATTATTGCCCGCCCTGCGGAGTCTGCCGTCAGGTGATGATGGAATTCTGTGATCCGGAGACGTTTCGGATCCTTCTGGCGAAAAGTCCGCGGGAGTATCTGTCTTACACTTTAAAAGAGCTGCTGCCTCTCGGTTTCGGACCGAAAGATTTACTGTAAAAGCGTCGTCAATAGCCAGACAGATGAGGGCGTTTGCGCACTCAGATGGCTGGATATTAGACGACCAAACCGGTATGAGCAAGTAGGGCGGTGCTGAGCGCCAGTGGCGCTCGTTTAGCACCGACCGAAGCGGAGCGGAGAAGCCCGGATTGCGAATACTGGTGGTGATTGCAGGAGTTCCGAAGGAACGGAGCAATCAGCTTTTACAGTGCAGCAGTGCAGCGGAACAGCGAAAACGCAGGCATGATAATCCACGGTGACGTGTTTTCGCGGGGGAGTACAATAAGGGGGAAACGGATATGCGCATGTATGATATTATTATAAAGAAACGAAATGGCGGCGTTCTCTCAGAAGAAGAGATCCGCCATGTGGTGACAGGCTTTACAAATGGCGACATCCCGGATTATCAGATGTCAGCGTTTCTGATGGCGGTCTATTTTCAGGGGATGACAGATGAGGAAACCGCGCTTCTGACAGAAGCGATGGCAAATTCCGGGGAGCGTCTGGATCTGTCGGTTCTTCCCGGTGTAAAAGTGGATAAACATTCTACAGGCGGCGTCGGCGATAAGACGACGCTGATTGTTGCGCCGATTGTGGCCGCATGCGGCTGTACAGTGGCGAAGCTGTCCGGACGCGGACTTGGACATACCGGCGGCACGGTGGATAAGCTGGAGTCGATTCCCGGGACGCGCACATCTCTTCCGAAGGAAGAATTTCTGGACGTAGTCCGCCGCACCGGGATTGCGGTGACGGGGCAGTCCGGCAATCTTGCCCCTGCGGACAAAAAGATTTACGCGCTGCGTGATGTAACAGCGACAATCGACAGCGTTCCGCTGATCGCCGCATCGATTATGAGCAAAAAGCTGGCTGCAGGCAGCGACTGTATTGTACTGGATGTGAAGACCGGCAGCGGCGCGTTTATGAAGACAGTAGAAGATTCCATCCGCCTGGCGGAAAAAATGGTGGCGATCGGCGTACACAATGGCAAAAAGATTGCGGCGCTGATCACGGATATGGACATTCCGCTCGGCTATCAGATCGGTAATTCTCTCGAAGTAGAGGAGGCTGTGCGGACGCTTCAGGGCGATGGCCCCAGTGATCTGACGGAAGTGAGTCTTGCGCTTGCTTCTCAAATGCTGCATCTGGCGGGAAAGGGAGACCTTGCTTCCTGTGAACAGCTGGCTCGTGAAGCGATTGCCTCGGGAGCAGCGCTGGAAAAGCTTGCGGCCATGATTGAAGGGCAGGGCGGGGATCCTGACTATATCCGGCATCCGGAAAGGCTGGGAAAAGCGCCGGTCTGTGCAGAATTCAGAGCGGTCGAGGACGGCTATATTACAAAAATGGATTCAGAAGGCATCGGGATCGCGGCGATGCTGCTCGGAGCCGGGCGTGAGACCAAGGAGAGCATCATCGATCCGCTTGCAGGTATTATATTGGAGAAAAAAACCGGCGACCCTGTGAAGAAGGGCGAGACCATTGCAAGATTGTATACTTCAGATGAACGGAAAACGGAAGCTGCGGGAAAGAGAATGCAGGAGGCGGTGGCCATCGGAGCGGAGGCACCGGAAAAACGGCCGCTGATCTACGCACGGGTGACTGAGCAGGGCGTTGTGCGGTGAAGGCAATTCCGCACTGGTGGATAGTTTGCGGTGAGAGCAGTTTTGCGCAGGGCAGTGGGAAATGGAGAATGATATGGGCGAATCTGAGAAAGAGAATCTGAAAGAAACAGAAGGGAAAAAAGATCAGGCAGGGCTTGGCAGTCCGAAACAGCGCAAGCGCACAGTCTGCATTGTCGGGCATAAAAATCCGGATACCGACTCGATCTGCTCGGCGATTGCGTATTCCTATTTAAAGAATCAGCTGGGAGATCCGTACAATTATGTAGCGGCACGGGCCGGACTGATCAGCGCGGAGACACAGTACGTGCTGGAACGTTTTCAGGCGAAACAGCCGGTTTTGCTGGAAAATATCGGAACCCGTGTAAAAGACATGGAAATCCGCAAGGTCGAAGGTGTACGAAGTAATATTTCCCTGAAACGTGCATGGACACTGATGCAGGAGCAGAATATTTTTACACTTCCGATCACAAATTCCAAAAACAAGCTGAAGGGTCTGATCACGATCAATGACATCGCGAAATCATACATGGAGGAATATAGCAGTTCCATCGTCTCCGTGGCAAAGACGCCGTACAAAAATATTCTGGAGACGCTGGACGCGGAGATGATTGTCGGAGATCCGGACGGATTTTTTGATAAGGGCAAGGTTGTGATTGCGGCAGCAAACCCGGATGTGATGGAAAACTACATCGAGGAGCATGACATGGTCATCCTCGGAAACCGCTATGAAGGACAGCTCTGCGCGATTGAAATGCAGGCTGGCTGTATCGTAGTGTGTCTGGGGGCGCCCGTCTCGCGCACGATCAAAAGGCTTGCAGCGGAGCGCGGCTGTACGATCATTGTGACCCCGCTTGATACTTACGCGGTGGCGCGGCTGATCAACCAGAGCATGCCGGTAGAATTTTTCATGCAGAAAGAAGAGAACCTTCTGACCTTCCGTCTCTCTGACTACACAGAGTCCATCCGGGATACGATGTCCAAAAAGCGCTATCGTGATTTTCCGATCCTGGACAAGGGCGGCTATTACGTCGGCATGATCTCCAGGCGGAATCTGTTGGGCGTGCGCAAGCGCGGTCTGATCCTGGTCGACCACAACGAGGTCTCTCAGGCTGTGGACAATGTGCTCGACGCGGAGATTATGGAAATTATAGACCATCATCGCCTCGGCTCGCTGGAAACGATCAATCCGGTCTACTTCCGCAATCAGCCGGTCGGCTGTACCAGCACGATTATTTATCAGATGTTCCGGGAAAACTGCATAGAGATCCCGGCCAATATCGCGGGACTGATGTGCAGTGCGATTCTGTCGGATACGCTGATTTTCCGCTCACCGACCTGTACACCGATGGATGTGGACGCGGCGCGGGCGCTGGCTTCCATCGCAGGGATTGAATGCGAGAGCTTTGCGAAGAAAATGTTCGCTGCAGGCAGCGATCTCTCCACAAAAACCCCGGAAGAGATCTGCTATCAGGACTTTAAGACATTTGAACTGGGCGACATGAACGTCGGCGTCGGGCAGCTCACATCCATGAGTGCAGAGGAACTGAAAAGCATCAAAACACGGATCCTGCCGTTTTTGAAAAATATGGTTGAGAAAAAAGAGGTGGATATGGTTTGCTTCATGCTGACCAATATCCTGGAGGAAGGAAGCGACCTGATCTGCTTTGGTAATGACGATGAGGACATCATTGATGCGGCCTTTCATGAAAAACTGGAAGACGGCTGCGTTTACCTTAATGGCGTCGTCTCCCGCAAAAAGCAGCTGGTGCCATCCCTGATGAGCGGTATCAGCCAGATCACAGGGGGATAATACCAGGGTCAAAATATGAGGAAGCAGGAGGCACAAAATTGGGAAGAGAATTATGGAAAGCCGGCAACATGCTTTATCCGCTGCCGGCTGTTATGATAAGCTGCGCGCGCCCGGACGAGCGGCCGAATATCATTACGGTTGCCTGGGCGGGTACGATCTGTACGAATCCGGCAATGGTATCGATTTCTATCCGGCCGGAGCGCTATTCCTACGGCATTATCCGCGAGACCGGAGAGTTTGTCATCAATCTGACGACGAAAAAACTTGTGCGGGCGACCGACTACTGCGGTGTTCGGTCCGGCCGTGACGTGGATAAATTCCGGGAAGCTCACCTGACCGCAGCTCCATCTGCTTACGTTCAGGCGCCGCTGATCGAAGAAAGCCCGGTGAATATTGAGTGCCGCGTAAAGGAAGTGCTGGAGCTGGGTTCTCATCATATGTTTCTTTCGGAAGTGCTCGGTGTAGATGTAGATGATACCTATCTGGACGAGCAGGGCAAATTTCACCTGAATGATGCGGAACTCATGGTTTATTCCCATGGCACCTACTTTTCGCTGGGAGAGACTCTGGGAAGCTTTGGATACAGTGTCCGGAAAAAAGCCTCAAGGCAGTAAATGGACAAACTTTGCGGTGCGAAATCAAAGACCGAATGTATGTTTGGTTCATTGTGACGAAAAATTGATAATTTGTGAAATTTTGTTTACAATCGATTAAAAAGTGGTATACTTATACTAATTTCGCCTTCTACCAGGAGCTGTTTTAGGCACAAGGGAAGGGATATAAAGGCAAAGGGAACGAAGTTACAGAGAGATTTTTAAGACATATCCGCTTGCAGCAGGTCTCCGGAAGGGGAGAATCGGAGACTATGCTTTGTTCTGAACACGAATTTTTTTCTGCAGCGCGGGTATGAGGAAAAGCGTCCTGCTCGATCAGGGGGAAAGCCGAAGCAAGACAGAGCTGGAACGGGTAAAGTAATTCAGGGAGTATGGATAAACGATAGCAGAGGTAATCTATGGAACAGTATATCATCAGAGGCGGAAATCCACTGGTAGGTGAGGTAGAGATTTCCGGGGCCAAAAACGCGGCGCTTGGTATCCTGGCGGCTGCCATTATGACAGACGATACTGTGCTGATTGACAACCTTCCGGATGTGAGGGACATCAATGTCCTGCTGGAAGCGATGGAAAGCATTGGCGTCCGGGTCGACCGGATCACGCGGCACGCAGTCATGATGAACAGCAAGGACATCGGAGACGTCAGCGTAGACTATGAATATATCAAAAAAATCAGAGCGTCCTATTATCTGATCGGCGCTCTGCTTGGCAAATACAAAAAAGCCGAAGTGCCGCTTCCCGGCGGCTGCAACATCGGCAGCAGACCCATCGACCTTCATATCAAAGGATTCAAGGCGTTGGGAGCGAAGGTGACGATCCGCAATGGCTTTATCATCGCGCAGGCGGATCATTTGCACGGCAGCCATATTTTCCTGGACACTGTTTCCGTGGGAGCGACCATCAACATCATGATGGCTGCGGCGATGGCTGAGGGTTACACGATTATTGAGAACTGTGCCCGTGAGCCGCATGTCGTAGACGTGGCGAACTTCCTGAACAGCATGGGAGCCAATATCCGCGGTGCCGGTACGGATGTGATCCGTATCCGTGGTGTGGCAAAGCTCCATCGGACCGAGTATTCCATCATTCCGGATCAGATCGAGGCAGGTACCTTCATGTTCGCGGCCGCGGCTACCAAAGGCGACGTGATGGTGAAGAATGTCATCCCGAAGCATCTGGAAGCGACTACAGCCAAGCTGCTGGAGATCGACTGCGAGGTCGAAGAGTTTGACAATGCCGTTCGTGTCGTAGCTTCCAAGCGTTTAAGCAGCACAAATGTCAAGACCCTCCCTTATCCGGGCTATCCGACTGACATGCAGCCGCAGATCGGCGTCACACTGGCGCTGGCGCGCGGTACCAGCATCGTGACAGAGAGTATTTTTGAAAATCGTTTTAAATATATGGACGAGCTGACCCGCATGGGTGCAGACGTCCGTGTCGAGGGCAATACCGCGATCATCTCAGGCGTAGAGAAACTGACCGGAGCACGCGTCAGTGCGCCGGACCTGCGGGCAGGCGCAGCGCTCGTCATCGCTGGTCTTGCCGCAGAAGGCATCACGACGATCGACGATATCGTATATATTCAGCGCGGTTATGAGTGCTTTGATGAAAAACTCAGGAGCCTCGGCGCAGAGATCGAGAAGATCAACAGCGAAAAAGAAGCGATGAAATTCCGCCTGCGGACGGGGTGATGCAGAGGCGGAAAATCATATATTAGCGATTTGAATGATTAATAAAATAGAAAAACAGAAAAACAGGCAGATCGAGAAACACGCAGTTCCAGAGACACAGACTTGGAACTGCGTGTTTTTTCTATAATTGTTCGTAGTTATCCACTGGTGCAAAAAGACGTTGTCCGACGGATCTGAGAAGATATCCACAAGCGATACATTTTAACAAGATTTGCAAGAATGTAACCAAAAATTACTTAAAAAATTTGTGAAAATTGTTTATTTTTATCGAAAAAAGATTACGTGAGGTATATTATAGGAG
>JAJBVF010000039.1 GCA_020859965.1 Clostridiales bacterium | reverse complement strand
GCAAAATATAGACCAGAACTGCAAGCGTCCCCCGCCTGCCGCCAAGGATACCGACCGCCATAAAAACGCCAAAAGTCTGCAATGTGAATGGCACGGTCGTCGGAATCGAAATCCAGGAGCATACAGCCATCAGGGCGGCAAAAATAGCGATATACACCATGTCAATCGTCTTCATCCCTGTCTGACTGACTTCCTTTTTTGCAGCTGTACTCATAATCAATCCTCCCCGTTCCTGTGAAAGTATCAGCATTGGTCGGATCAGCGAAGACACCTGTTTATTCCGATGACTGAACCTCCGAAGACTTCCACATTATAAAGATGCGTTCCCGATGACAAGATAGCGGGAAACGCTCTGCCGAAGAGTAATCTAACACAGGAAAGGCCAATTGTCAACTGAGATATTATTCAGGTTGACAATTGGCCTTTGCAACTACAGGACTCCGTCAATTATTATTCGTGTGCAGGCGGCACTTTTTAGCAGAATTTTTTCTATTTCTGGCAGTCCTTTTTCTCCATCATCCGCCGGAAGAAATCACATTCCTCATCGTTGCAGAGCTGTCCCTGCGGCTCCTGCACCGTCACATGGAACACATGGTACAGCGGCTCTTCCTCTGTTCCGTAGGTCTTAAATTCATAATAGACCTGATTTTCTTTCAATGCCTCCTCAAGGAGCGGCGCCTGCGGCCGGCAGAAATCCCCGACTGCAGTCATCAGATAAGTCGGCGGAAAAGCAGGCGTTACGTGATCCGGGACATTCAAAAGAGCGATCTCTTTATCTGTGCCATGATCTTTCAGCAGGTCGTCGCAGATCAGTTCTTTATCCTGTGACTCACTCAGAACCTCATGATTTCCAAACAACACATACGCTCCGCAGTTCAGCCCTACCGCAACCGGGCAAAAGCCATTCGGAACCCGAAAATTATAGTTCTGCGCATAGTCCGGATCGGTACAGATCGCGGAATACAGCCCGGCGAGATGACCGCCCGCCGAATCTCCCACCAGAAATACATGCTCCATATCCAGCCCATATTCTTCCTGCTTCTCATACATCCACGCGATCACATCATTTGTGTCGACCAGCGCTGCCGGAAATTTGATTTCCGGAGCCAGGCGATACGTAAAATTCACCACCGCAAATTGTCTCTGAGCCAGGGACATGCAGTAGAACTGATATAATTCCTTGTCCCCGTATACCCAGCCTCCTCCGTGGATGCTCACGATTACCGGAAGTTTTCCTTCCACTCCCTTCGGGCGATACACATCCAGAAGATTCCACACGGGATCCACACTGTACTGAATATCGTCAAACCGTTCGACATCCTCCGGCGTGGTCAGTCCCGCATCCCTTTTCGCGTCATTGACTTTCCATTCTCTTCTCATCTGTTCACTGCTTGCTGACATAATTTTTCCTGCCTTTCTTTAAGCTGTAAAATAGTTTCGCAACAGATCCTGAGTCCGCTGCTTTGACTGTTTCGTTCCGGTATTGCTCCTGTTTTCAGGCCTCTAATCTTACGAATGCTCATCGCCCGCGCCGGAAGTCTGACTCCGTGCTGCGCACCGGCTTCTGTATTCTCCGATCGTCATACCGGTCAGGCGCTTAAATACCTTACAAAAATATGTAATATTCGAATACCCGCACTGCTCGGCGATGTCCTTCGTCGTCATTTCATTCTTTTCTGAAAGAAGCTTCGCCTCTTCTATGCGCACCATAGAGAGATATTCCACAAAGGTCTGTCCTGTACGTTCCTTGAAAATATGGCTCAGATAGTAAGGACTGATACCCACCGTCTGCGCACAGCCATTCAGTGAAATATCCTCACGGAAATGACTCGTCACATACTGCTTTGTTCTTGAGATATAGAAATTCTTATCCTGATTATCCTCGTCCGGATTCCGGAATTTCCGAAGATCACTGATACTGTCCTGATAAGATTGTTTCATATCTGAAAATGCCGAATAGACCTTTCCCACGCCATAGCAATAATCCGTTCCGGTCTTTTCCTTCAGGCATTTTGCTGAAAGAGCTGCCAGCTCACGGCACCAGTTCTCCTGCCGTTCCGTTTCCAGCTCTTCCGGAATAAAGAAAAGAACCACGATTCCATTGGATGTGATCGTCGTCAGAAAGTTGCTCAGCCCATGGAGTGCCGCCATCAGCGTTTCATTCAATTCCTTCGATTGAAGCTCCATCTTCTTGTCCGGAAGATAAGTAACGATACATCCTCTGACAAATCGGATCGAATAAAGATCACAGAACGCAGCAAAGCCTTCCTCATCGCATTTTTCAGAAAAGATAGAAACCAGCACTTCGCTTCCGAGAACAGATCCCACCAGATCCATCGCGGTATCCATCCGTTCCTGTTTCAGATTCTGTTCCTTTTCCTCTTTCACCGTCCTGCACAGCCTGCGAATGGTCTCTATACTTTCTTCCCTTTTTCCAGGCTTCAGTAAATAGCCGTCCGCATGAATATCGAGTGCCCGTTTCACATAATCAAAATCACTGTATGCCGTATTGATTATAAAATGAGTACAACAGCCGCGCCGCTGCAAAAGCTCCATGACTTCTATGCCGGTCAGTCCGGGCATACGCACATCTACGATCGCCATGTCCGGCTTCAGCTGTTCCAGCATCTGTTTTAGTTCGATTCCGTTTTCCGCCAGTCCGACCAGTTCGATCTCCGGAAATTCTTTCCGGATCAGAAGCTCCTGGCTCCGCAGCACAAGCGGTTCATCATCGGCAATCACCATCGTATAGTTCATAGGCTTCTTCCTTCCCATGGAAGTGTGATCGTAATTTCCAGTCCCGGTTCCATATTGTTCAGTTCAAACTGAACATCCTCTTTGTAAAACAGCTCCAGCCGCTTATAAATATTTCGCAGTCCGATATGCGTTGTCGAGCTGTTGTTCTCATAAAAATCCTTATAGGTTTCTGCAATCTGTTCTTTCGTCATTCCCACACCATTATCGGTAACTTCCAGAAAGACCCGGTTGCTCATAAGATAACATTTCACCTGCACATACCCGCCGCTCAGCTTCATGGCAAGCCCATGCTGAATCGCGTTTTCCACCAGAGGCTGCAGGATCATGCATGGCATCTGGAAATCCATGCAGTTCTCATCCACCTGAAAGTCATACCGATAGCGCCCGCCATAGCGGTATTCCTGAATCGCGACATAATCCTTCAGATTCTCAATCTCCTGTGCAAGCGTCACCGTCTTGGAGATATTGTCCAGATTGTAGCGCAAAAAGGACGCCGTCGTCTCCATCATTTCGGCGCTCTGATCCGCGTTCTCAATACGCGCCATCGAAGCAATCATATTCAGCGTATTAAACAGAAAATGGGGATTGATCCTTGACTGCAGGAAATCCAGATGACTTTTTTGCAGATCACTGAACATCTTCAGGTTTTCAATCTCCATCGCCCCCAGCCGTTCTTTAACGTTCGCATCCTCTTCAATCCGCTTCATCTGATCCTGAATCACCCGGATCATTTCATTAAAGGCATTGGCAAACTCCTCAAACTCATCGTTGCTGTGGATCGTGAGCGGTTCCGCCTGAAAAACATCTTCTTTGATAGCTGACACGCCGGACATCATGATTGCGATCGACGAAGCAATTTCTCTCACGGTCCGTACCAGATAAGCAAAACATCCCCCGATCGCAATTATCAGACATATTGCTTCCAGCAAAGTGATTTTCATCTGAAAGCGATTCATCTGCTTTTCCATTTCGCTTAAGCTGTTCAAACGCACAGAATAAACACCCTGAAACCCATCAACCACATAAGAGTACACTTCCTGCTGCTCATTATACATGCTTTCCAGTACATCATAATCACTGGTTTTATCGCTGTCAAAATAAATTTCCAGCTGTGCAATTAATTCATCACATTTTTCAATATACGTCTCAATGGTAGAGTTGGTATCCGCCATTTCCCGGACAAACTTTGCTTCAACCTGCCGCTGCGTCTCAGCAAGCAATCCTGTCACCGCCTGCTTTTTTTCATCATAATTCCCGATTTCCGTATCAGAAAGATAAAGATAGATCAGGTCAATTTCTTCATACAGATCATTCGCTGCCGCCTCCAGCTCACTGATCGACCCCAATTCTGCGATCTCCGCTTCGTATCTTTCCGATACATATCCATTCATAAACACTGAAGTGATCAGAAAAAATACCGCAAATACACCGACAGCTACATAGCCCAACACATATTTACTTATTACTGATCGGAACCGTTTCATCCCATAACCTCATCATAATTTTCCGCGGTCAGCCAGATAATATCTGTGAAAATTTCATCAGAACTGTAAGAACCGGTCTCTATCCGGCGGGCGATCTCTTCCACAACCAGACGCCCCATGAGATTTGTGTCCTGCTTCACAATGCCGTCCAGTGCCCCGCTTTGCACTCCTTCATTTGCGTCAAATCCAAGCACATACTCATATTCATTTCCACCCGTCGCTATTGGAGCCACCGCACCGGTTCCTTCCAGAAAAACCATAGCATCCGCATCTCCGGCATACTCCTGATAAAGCCGCATTGCCTTCAGCCCATCATAGTAGTCATAAACCACCTCCACTAGTTCAATGTCCGGTGAAGTCTTCGTTGCATCCAGAAAACCGGTCAGCCGTTCCTGCAGATTCTGATACTGTTCTTCTCCGGACATCACTACGACCTTTGCCGCACCTCCGCTCAGCTTTACCAGTTCCTCCCCGATCAGTTTTCCTGCTTCATACTGATCCGTGCCGATATACAGGTGTTCCGGAAAATCACTGATATCTGTATCCACACAGATCACCTGAATTCCCTCTTCCATCGCCTGAAGCAGAACCTCCCGAAACTCCTCATCCTCATTTCCCTGCACCACAATATAATCCACCTTAGCCGCAACCTGCTGTTTCAGCAGCTCCGTCATCTGGTCGATATCATAATTCACCTTGGAGATCAGAATGTTGATGTCTATATTATACTCCGAAGCAAGTTCCGCCTCAGCTTCCTCAATTCCTTCCGCGACCAGATTCCAGTATCCGTCATCCTTATGAGGAAGGATGACGGATACTCTGGTAATGGAATATTCATCTGCGGTATCCCCGCTGCCATGCAGAATATCAAAGGCTATTCCGATCAGAAGAACAACTGCGGCTGCCGGAATGAGAATTTTTAAAAACGTTTTCAGATTTTTCATCTGTTCTTATCTTCAGCCTTCCGATGCGTATTTACGCATATCCAGTGCAACTGCTACAATTATGATAATACCTTTTGCGATGTTTTGCCAGTAGGAACTTAATCCCACAAATGTCAGGCCATAGCTGATGACACTGAAAATGATAACACCAAGGAATGCGCCCGGTACATTTCCGATACCACCCGTAAAGGAAGCGCCGCCGATGATACAGCTCGCGATCGCATCCATTTCGTAACCTTCTGCGTAGGTCGCGTTCGCACTGCCGGTACGCGCTGCCAGCATACAGCCTGCCAGCGCCGCAAGAGCACCGCAAAGCATGTAAACAAAGAGGTCGATCCGATAAACGTTGATGCCGGCTACCTTTGCTGCCTCCCGGTTGCCGCCGGTTGCGTAAATGTTTCTGCCAAGCGTCGTCTTATTCAGGATAATATATACAATTACCATAACAACAACCGCAACAATGATCAGATAATTAATTCCAAAAATTGATCCGGTACCAAAATTGGTAAAGTTTGTCGTATAACCCGCCAATGGCTGAGAATTGTTCGGAGCTTTTTTCATAAGCAGAAGGTTTCCGCCATAGATGATCAGCTGCAGGCCGACTCCAGCAAGGAACGCAGGTACTTTAAATTTGGAAATGATCGTACCGGTGATTGCTCCCATGATCATACCGACCAGAATCGACGCGAGAATCGGGACGATGATCGGCAGCTCCGGCAGATTCGGCCAGAACTTCAGATAATAGGTACTCTGTTGTGCCAGTGTACCGGAAATGACCGCGCCCAGACCGGCAAGACGGCCAACCGTCATATCCATGCCGCCCGCAACGATCACGACCAGCATTCCCATCGCCAGCAGGATCTTCGGTGCGCTCTGGATCAGGACGTCACTCAAAACTCTGACAGAAATAAAGGATGGAGAAATGATTGCGATGACCACAATCATAATGATCAGGCAGATATAGAGAATATTATCTACCAGTAATTTGGATATATTTTTTTCTTTCATTTCGCTTCCTCCTGCGCGCTCTCATAAGTACTGGCCAACAGCATGATCCGCTCGTCGCTGATCTCGTCGCCTTCCACAATTCCTGATTTGTGGCCTTCACACATCACCATGATCCGGTCAGACATGCCCATCAGCTCCGGCATTTCAGAACTGATCATAATGACGCATTTCCCATTTTGCGCCATTTCTTCCATCAACTCATAAATCTCATACTTTGCACCGACATCAATACCGCGGGTCGGCTCATCCAGAACCAGAATTTCCGGTTCTGTGAGCAGCCAGCGCCCCAGCAGTACCTTCTGCTGATTGCCGCCTGACAGAGTTGAGATTGCCGTCTTCAGAGACGGTGTCTTCGTAGAAAGCCGATCCACATATTTCTGCGCATCCTCGTCCCGTTTCTTCCTGGTGATAAACGGACCGCTCTTGTATCTCTTTTTATCCTGGTTCTGTTCTACCACACAGGTATTGTCTGTAATGGAAAGCGGGCCGAAAATGCCGGTTTTTCTGCGGTCCTCTGTCAGAAGCGCCATACCGTGCTCCACAGCGTCGCTTGGCTTTGTGATCTTTACTTCTTTCCCATCAATGCTGATTTTCCCGGCAGATACTGCATGCAGCCCGAAGATTGCCTCCATCAGCTCACTTCTCTGAGAGCCAACCAGGCCGCCAATACCAAAGATTTCTCCTCTGCGAACTTCAAAGCTGACGTTCTGGAAGGAATGCGGATTCGGGCTGGTCAGTCCTTCCACTTTCAGGAATGTCTCTCCCGGAGTATGATTTTTCTGCGGATAACGTTCGTTCATTTCACGGCCGACCATCCGGCTGACGATCAGATCCGTCGTCATTTCCGACGCAGGCCAGGTGCCCACCAGCTTGCCATCCCGCATGATCGTGATCTCATCCGAAATCTGCAGAATCTCATCAATCTTATGGGAAATATAAATAATTGCCACATTCTCTTCCTTAAGCTGACGAATAATACGGAACAGAATTTCTGTCTCTGTCTCCGTCAGGGAAGACGTTGGCTCATCCATAATGATCACACGCGCACCGATGGAAACCGCTCTGGCGATCTCTATCAGCTGACAATAAGATGTAGACAGCTCCGCCACCTTTTGTTTGGGGTCAATATTCAGGCCAAGCCGATCAAATACCTGCTTCGTATCATTGACCAGCTTTTTCGTATCTACCCATTTCACACCAGCCACTTTTTTGTATGGAATCCTGCCAAGAAAAATATTCTCGCAGACCATCTGCGGCCGGATCGGATGCAGCTCCTGATGAATCATGGCGATTCCCTGATCCATGGCATTCCGTGGATTTTCAATATTTACCTGCTTCCCGTCTATGGAAATCGTCCCTTCATCCTGGGAGTAAATTCCGTAAATGCACTTCATCAATGTGGATTTTCCGGCTCCATTTTCACCCATCAGGGCATGCACCGTTCCCGGTCTGACCCGCAGAGAAACTTTATCCAGTGCTTTTACTCCAGGGAAGGATTTTGATAATTCAACCGCTTCCAGAATATATTCAGAATTACTCACTGTTCTTTCTCCTGTTCATATATAGACGCTTATACTGGAAATGGGCTCCGAAGAGCCCATCCTCAACTGCCATTCAACTGCCATTCAGCTGTCATGCCAGCCATAAGCCTCTGTGGCTTCGATACTTCATCTTCCTAACATTTCAGATTCTAATCCGGTCAGATAAAAGGCGCTGCATTAGAATTCCGTTGTTGTGATGTCATAGGAAGCATCATCAAGGTTATCCGCTGTGATGGAAACATAATCGATCAGAATCTTATGTCCTTCTACAGTCACTCCATCGATGCCAACCGATTCCTGCGTAACTTCTTCGCCGTTCTCAAGCAGATACATCAGTTTATAAGTACACTGAGCCAGCTTCACCGGGTTGTTCAGAGAAGTCTCAAGAAGAGTACCTGCCTCAATTGCCTCGCATCCAGCTGCTGTAGCGTCTACGCCAACTACCGGGATGTACGTGCTGTCGTCTGTGAAATATCCATGTGCCTGCAGAGCTGCGATCGCGCCAAGCGCCTCGTCATCGTTGTCCGCGATGATGCAGTCAATATCGTCGCCATAGCTTGCAATAAGTGCCTCTACATTTTCCTGTGCTTCGGAACGGGAGAAGTTGCAGATAACGCCGTTGATGGAATCACCGCCCTGAACGCCAGTCACATCGTCGCCGCCGATGCAGCTTCCCAGCTCATAGCCCGCTGCCTCGATCGCTGCCAGGCTGTAGGAAGAACGATTGATCGTATCGCTGAAGGTCTGCATACCCTGAAGGAGAATGAAATCAACCTTGCCATTGCCATTGCGATCCCAGCCGTCGTTGTTTTCAAAATACTCTACCAGTGCATTTCCCATGTTCTCGCCGGACTGTGTAGAAACGGAAGATACATACCACAGATTCTCATTCGCCTCGAATGCTTCATCTGACGGTGCGTTCGTATTAACAAAAATACCAACTACGCCTTCCTCGCCCATCTCTGCCGCGATTGAATCAGCCGCTGCGTTGTTTACATTATTCAATACCAGATAATCTACACCCTGCGTATAGAAATTGCTGACATGCTGATCCTGCACTGTGATATCATTCTGGCTGTCCGCCATCGTGACTGAAATGGTTCCATCTGCCTCAGAGATGTTGCTCAGGCACTGCGTTGCGTTTGCGATAAACGTATCCGCTGCGTTGTACCAGATAGCTCCCGCTGTTGCGCCCTCTGCAGATGCTCCGGATGCCATCATTGCGGACACCATAGTAGCTGTCAGCACTGCGCTGATCATTTTTTTCTTCATAGTAATACCTCCTGAAAAATAACAGGTTTCCCTGTGTTTTATTGTTAGAAATATCCTATCACATACATTTTTTCAGGGAAATTTAAGATACTTGCGAAAGAATGGAAAATAATTGCGATAATTTGCGGATTTGGTCGATGCATTGCACTTTTTTGCGATTTTTGTACAATCGGATAGGGGAACGCCTCTTTCCCCTATCCGTCACTGTGCCAGGCGGGTGCAGCGCAAGCTGCATAATCCGCACCCGCCTGTGTACATAAAAAACCTCAGCGATCATCTCGCTGAGGTCCTTCAAGCAGGGCTACCAGGATTCGAACCTGGAAATGACGGAGTCAGAGTCCGTCAGATAAAGTGCC
Source organism: Clostridiales bacterium (assembly GCA_020859965.1). GTDB lineage: Bacteria > Bacillota > Clostridia > Lachnospirales > Lachnospiraceae > Choladousia. The sequence goes on along the minus strand of JAJBVF010000039.1, from coordinate 409 downwards.
GCGGACGCCTGATTTACAGGGTTTTTCGTGGCACTGATTTTAAAATTGACCTATGGATTGACCTATGATCCCACCAGACACTCTTTCAAAAAATATTTAGTCATTTTTGAGGACGAAACGGGTGCTCTTTCGAATAAGCCACCGCTGCTGCATTAAACTCTTCCGCACTCATTTCCTCATCTTCCGCTCTCAAAATCAGCACTTCTTTTCCTCGAAATGCAAATCCATACTTGCGAACGGTTCGAATTCCCCTGGCTTTCAGATCGGTTTCGTATCTCATAATTTCAATCTGCTCCAACGCCCGCTTAGCAGTCTCTTCCAAAGTATCTTCTTTTTTCGGATCAAATACCTTAAATTCAATGATGATGCCATCCGTTCTTCCGTCACGCGGTTCTATACAGACATCATA
>JAJBVF010000434.1 GCA_020859965.1 Clostridiales bacterium | reverse complement strand
ATTCACATGTGCCGGCAGACAAAATATGCGTCGACACAGATCACACTGGATGAGGATCTGAATGTACCGGATGTGCGTCCGGATGTGGAAATGATCATTCAGAGCCGGGATCAGGTGACGCTGGAACATATGAGGGCGGAAACCGGAAAGCTGTATCTGGACGGCTTCATGGCGGTCAGTATTTTGTATATGGACGACACGGGAGAACATCGGATCCACAGGCTGGACACCAAGCTTCCGTTTGATGAGGTGATACCGGTAGAGGGACTGGAACCCGGAGAGACGGCAAGGGTTCGCCATGAGACGGAAGATTTAAGTGTGACGATGATCAATTCCAGAAAACTGGCGATTCGTGCCCTGCTCAGGTTTGAGGCTTCTGTCGATGAAACCTATGATCTTCAGGCCGCAGTGGAAACACAGACAGAACTGAATCTGTGTGAGCAAAAGGAACAGGTGGAGTTTTTACAGCTAAACGTACAGAATAAAGATATCCTGCGTCTGAAGGAGGATGTACAACTGCCATCCAATAAGCCGAATATCCATGAACTTTTGTGGGATACGATACAGCTGCGAAGCAGCCGGATACGGCTTTCGGAAGGACAGATCCTTGTGCAGGGAACTCTGTTTCTGTTTGTGCTTTATCAGGCAGAGGATGAGAGCCGGAGTTTGCAGTGGCTGGAACAGATGATACCGGTGGAAGGGAATATAGCCTGTGGTGGGTGCACGCCGGAGCTGATACCGGATATTGAAGTAAACCTTTCTGCGGCGGAGCTGACGGCGAAGGAGGATTCGGATGGGGAGCTGCGCGTGTTCCACATGGAAGGTGTGATGGATCTGAACATCCGCCTGTATGGGACGGAGACGGCGGAAATTCTGTCGGATGTCTATTCACCGCAAAAGGATCTGGAACCCGTGGTCAGTGAAGAAGTGTGCGAGATACTTGTGGTGCGGAATGAATCGAAATGCCGGGCGCAGGGGAAAATAAGGATTCAGAGCGCGAAACCGCGTATTCTGCAGATCTGTCACAGCAGCGGAGCTGTCAAAATTGATAAAACGGAAATCGTACCGGACGGAATACGGATAGAAGGGGCGCTCCCGGTGTCTATTCTTTATATATCGTCCGATGACACCATGCCGTTTGCCGTGCTTGAGGGAACGGTGCCGTTTTCTTATGTGGCCGAGGCACAGGGAATCAATACAGGGTGCCGTTTTTCCCTGTCCACAAATCTGGATCAGCTGTCTGCCACGATGTCTGACAGTGAGGAAATAGAGATTCGTGCGTCAATCGGTCTGAATCTGTTTGCGGTGCGATCCGGGAAGCTGCGGTGCATTCAGGAAATAAGGGAAAATGATTATGAACCGGAACGACTGGAAGCAGTGCCCGGGATTACCGGCTATCTTGTGCAGGAGGGCGAGAAACTCTGGGATATCGCAAAGGAATATTATCTGACTCCGCAGCAGATCATGGAAATGAATGGCCTGGAATCTGAACAGATACAAAAAGGGGATTGCCTGATCCTTATGAAAAATGTCGCCTATTGACAAGGTAGTTTGCAAACGTTAGAATATAGTATATTGTATACAGAGCAGTGTTCAGGTTGCAGTTTAAAGGTACAATTACCTACGGTTACAACAGGGAGCAAAAGATGAGGGAATTGCGAAAAAAAGCAATGGCGAAGATCAATCTGGGACTTGATGTCCTGCGAAGACGTCCGGACGGTTATCATGATCTGAGGATGGTGATGCAGACGGTGACTCTTTGCGACGAGATCACTTTGCGAGTGGATGAGGCATCGCGATCCGAACAGCAGAGGAAGACAGAAATACTGGACCTTCGCCGACCGGAGACAGTAGGAGAGGGAAAATCAAAATCGATACATTCAGGCACCCGGCAGCCGGCGGATATTCATTTGTTCGTCAGTGGCGGGAATGGCCTTGTTCCGGCAGATCAGAGCAATCTCGCATACCGGGCGGCGCAGATGCTGATGGAAGAATTTGATATCAGGGAATATCTGGAGATTGTTTTGGAAAAGCATATTCCGGCGGCCGCCGGACTGGCTGGCGGCAGTTCTGACGCCGCGGCGGTACTGACCGGAGTGAATGAACTGTTTGGACTGAATCTGAGTGAGCAGGAGCTGATGCAAAGAGGTGCGAAGATCGGAGCGGATGTGCCCTACTGCATTATGCGCGGGACAGCACTTGCGGAAGGAATCGGCGACCGCCTGACCCGGCTTGCACATGCCCCTGAGGCTTATGTGGTTCTGGCAAAGCCTCCGGTCGAAGTCTCGACAAAGTTTGTTTATACGAATCTGGTGCTGGATGATCATTGCGTACATCCGGATATTGACGCGCAGATACAGGCGATACAGGACGGTGATCTTTGGCGGATGGCGGAAACCATGGGGAATATGCTTGAGAAGGTGACAATCCCGGCATTTCCCGTGATCGGAGAGATCAAAGAATGGATGATGCAGGAAGGGGCGGTTAATGCCATGATGAGCGGCAGCGGTCCGACGGTATTCGGGCTGTATGACGATGAGAAAAAGGCACGCCGGACCTGCGGGATGCTTTCCGGCAAGATGCGGCTTCAGGATGTTTTTCTGACTACATTTTACTGGCCCTGAATGTCCGGAACTATTATCCAGGAATGTCTGGAACAGCGGCTGCATTTTGGATGATCACCGCAGATGATGCGGCAGTGATTGCGGAGTGCGAAGCAGGAGCAATCGATTTTTATACCTGGTGATGCCCGCAAAACGGGCATAGGGGTTCAGATAAAAAGCAGGAGAAGAGAGTATGGTAGAGACGCTGGAATTACAAATGAATGAATATCTGCCGCTTCGGGATGTCGTATTTCAGACGTTGCGGCAGGCGATCCTGCGAAATGAGATCAAGCCGGGAGAACGGCTGATGGAGATTCATCTGGCACAGAAGCTGGGGGTCAGCAGGACGCCGGTCCGGGAAGCGATACGGATGCTGGAGCTGGAAGGTCTGGTGACGACCATTCCGCGCAGAGGAGCGGTGGTAGCAGAAATCACGATTTCGGATCTGGAAGACGTGCTTGAGGTGAGGCTGGCGCTGGAGGAACTGGCGGTTCAGAATGTCTGCCGGCGTCTTACAGGAGAGCAGCTTTCTCAGCTGGAAGAGCTGGCGGATGAGTTCCGTGCTACCCTCAATGGAGATGACGTCGGAGCATGTGCACAGGCGGATATGAATTTTCACGATGCTATTTACAACCTGACAGGGAACCGGCGGCTCGTGCAGATCCTGAATAATCTGCGGGAGCAGATGTACCGGTACCGCATGGAATACCTGAAGGATAAGGATTCTCACCAGATTCTGGCGGAGGAGCATGCGGAGATTCTGCAGGCGCTGAAAGAACACGATGAGCAAAAGGCGCTGGAGGCGACAAGCCGGCATATCGCCCGGCAGAAAGAGCATATCATCGCGGAGCTTAGCAGGAAAGAGAAAGAAAATAAGGATAAGACCGCAAAGACCAGATAGAGAAAGAAAGACAATAAAGGCAAGACAGTGAAAACGAGACAGAAAGAGAGAGTACAGGAATGAAAAAGATTTTGGAACTGATCAGTCAGGAGGTATCGTCCGCGTTTGAGGCATGCGGCTACGACGCATCATATGGAAAGACGGGCATTTCCAATCGTCCGGATCTGTGTGAATATCAGTGCAACGGCGCGATGGCGGCAAAGAAAAAATACCAGAAAGCTCCGATCATGATTGCGAATGAAGTCGTGGAAAAGCTTGCGGCTCATATGGAAGCAGCGCGGCAGCAGGGGGCGGTTCCGTTGTTTGAGAAGGCGGAGGCGGTCAATCCCGGATTTATTAATCTTAAGGTCTCCGGAGAGTATCTCGCCGGATATCTGGGGGACATGGCCTCAGATGCGGATCTCTCTTTTGAGAAGGCGAAGCAGCCTAAGACGATCATGATCGATTTTGGTGGGGCAAATGTGGCAAAGCCGCTGCATGTCGGACACCTGCGCTCGGCTATCATCGGCGAGAGTGTCAAGCGGATCTGCCGGTTTGCCGGACATACCGTCATCGGCGACGTGCATTTGGGCGACTGGGGTCTGCAGATGGGGCTGATCATCACGGAGGTGCGGCATCGCCAGCCGGAGCTTCCTTATTTTGACGGGAACTTTGAAGGCGAATATCCGCAGGAAGCTCCGTTTACCATCTCTGAGTTGGAGGAAATCTATCCGACGGCGAGCGCGAAATCGAAGGAAGATGAGGCTTACAAAAAAGAAGCGCTGGAGGCGACCGCAAAGCTGCAGGACGGCGAGCGCGGATATCGTGCGCTGTGGCAGCACATTCTGAATGTCTCCATAGCTGATCTGAAGAAAAATTATGGAAATCTGAACGTCGAGTTTGACCTCTGGAAAAAGGAATCAGACGCTCAGCCCTATATCGCTGATATGGCGGAATATATGAAGAAAGAAGGCTATGCGTACGAGGATCAGGGTGCGCTGATCGTGGACATCAAAGAGGAGAGTGATACCAAGGAAGTTCCGCCCTGCATTATTCTGAAGTCGGATGGGGCGGCTCTCTACACGACGACAGACCTTGCAACTATCATTGACCGGGTGAAGAACTATGACCCGGACGAGATCATTTATGTGGTGGACAAGCGCCAGGAGATGCATTTTACGCAGGTCTTCCGCTGCGCCCGCAAGACGAAGCTGGTCAAAGACGATATGGAACTGAAATTCCTTGGGTTTGGCACCATGAACGGAAAGGACGGCAAGCCGTTTAAGACCCGTGAGGGCGGCGTGATGCGTCTGGAACGCCTGATTTCTGAAATCAATGACGAAATGTACAAAAAGATCATGGAAAACCATGAGGCAGATCCGGACGAAGCGCGCCAGACGGCGAAGCTGGTCGGACTCTCCGCAATCAAATACGGCGATCTCTCAAACCAGGCTTCCAAGGATTACGTATTTGATGTAGATAAGTTTACCTCATTTGAGGGGAACACCGGTCCTTACATCCTGTACACGATCGTGCGGATCAAGTCCATTCTGAATAAATACCGCGCGCAGAATACCTCTGCCGGGGGCGATCTGCCCAAAACGATCCTTGCTCCCGCAAATGAGAGCGAGAAGGCGCTGATGCTGGAGCTTACCAAATTCAACAGCGTGATGGAGCAGGCCTGCGAAGAGCTTGCGCCGCACAAAATCTGTTCCTTTATCTATGATCTGTCCAACGCGCTCAACCGTTTCTACCATGAGACGAAGATCCTGGCGCAGGAGGACAAGGTGCAGCAGGCGGGATGGATCGCGCTGCTGGATCTGACAAAACGTGTGCTGGAGACCGGCATCGATCTGCTTGGATTTGAGGCGCCGGAGCGGATGTGATCTGCGCATCAATCGGATAGGGGAACGCCTTTTTCCCTATCCGCGCTGTGCCAGGCGCGAGTAGCGAAGCTGCTAATTTCTACTCGCACCTGTGTACATAAAAAACAGGCCCCTCAGGAATGAGGGGCCTGCACACTTTCTTCATTAATCCGCCAGATATTCGATTTTCGAATTTCCATTCAGTCCCATTACGGTGACACTGCTTGCGATAGAGGCCTTGCCGGACGGGGATACCTGGATCGCGCTGCTGTTACTTACGGAGAGCGTTCCTTTTTTGATGGTTGCTGTGCCGGTACTGTCTACCCAGATCAGACCCTTCACAGTACCGCCGGTCATTGTCAGTTTGCCTCCCACTTCAATGGCCGTGCCTTTTGAATTGGTTATCGTCCCGCCTTTCAGCTTGAAGGTGGAACCTTCCGATGTGCTGACAGCTCTGGCTGAGTTCGCCTGATTTGAAATTTTTGCGCTGCCGCTGACTGTCAGCGTTCCGCTATTTTGAATGGCTACACTGTCACTCTGGGATTTGTTTGTTTTGATCGTACCGCCGGTGATCTTCATAATACCGCCATTGCAAAGTGTCTGAGGCGTATCATCAGATTTTCCATTGCCATACGTACTGAAGGTACCGCCATTGATGGTTACGCTGGCCTTGCAGTTTTCTTCACTCCATACGCAGAAGCTTCCGGCTTTGAATGTGCCGCCATTGATGACAGTCACCGCTTCTTCTGCGGTACAAAGGATTGTCCGTTTAGTCTGGATGAACGTGCCGTCGTTAATGATCATTTCTCCATTCTCAAAATTGCAGATCATATCATCACCGGTGGCGGTCGCCTTAAAGGTACCGCCGTTGATCGTTGTCTTGCCGGAACCAAAATTATTGACCAGATCAACCGTTGTCGAGTTTGTAAAGGTACCGCCATTGATGGTCAGGGTTCCGGTACCGCCGTTTGCAATGGTCGTGTAAGTGTAGTCCTTAAGATTGCATTTGAAGGTACCGCCGTTGATCTTCAGTTTTCCATAATTAAAAATTGGTGATTTATAGGTGCCGTCTTTCACTGTCAGGGAAGCATCAGGAGCGACCACGATGCCGCCATTCCCGCTTGTCGATCCACCGTAAAGTGTTACAGTGCCGCTTTTAATTTCGATAATACAGTCATTCTTAAAAGTGATCTTCTTGCCGTTCAGATTCAGTGAAAACTTCTTTCCACGGGAGATTTCAAGGTTTGTCCCGTTGAGGGTAACATTTGATTTTAAGGTGATCGTCTGACCATTCTTCACTTTTTTCAGTGCATTCTCAAGCGAAGTGTACGATTTGCTGCCAATCGTGGCAACGGTCTTTGACGCAGCGAACGATGGAATGGATAATGTCAGCGTCAGCAGAAAAACGGTGAACAGGGTAACGAGGGCTTTTTGCAGCCGGGAATTCTTTTTCATACAGGTGGTCTCCTTTCTGATTCTTCTGAGAGAAAATCTCTCGGGAAAATGCGTTGCTGAAGGTTAATATGAGGGTATTTTATCATGGTAAAAATAGGAAGACAACACTGAGTTTTATAAAATCTGTTTTAAATACAAAAACCGTCCGGCGTTACCATTACCGAAATAGAACATTGATAACAAAAAGAAAGAAGGCGTTTATAAAGTATAAACTATATTGAATGGAATCTGAGGACGGAACAGGCGGCCGTCGCCCACTGTCAGGAGATGTAGGATTGTCACCCTGCCTATTCCATTTAATTGTTTAAGGTGGATGGGGATGGCTTCGGCTATCTGCCTTTTTACTTGTTGCATAAAAGAGAGTTGCTCAAATAACTAAGAAGCAGACGGTACAAAAATTTTTATTTATACAAGATGAAGCTGCGTCTTCAGAGCATCCTGAAGAACCTGAGAAAAATTAATGCCTGCTTCGGAGGCAGCCTCGTTTAGCCATTCAGGGATCGTAAGAGTTTTTTTGACAGCTTTGTTGTTATGCATTTTGCGATACCTCAGCGTATCGCAGGCAATATAATTGACGAATTCACCTTTCTGCAGAGGGAGATCTTTCGCTGCCGATGGTGAAGGTATGGGGCGGCCGTCAGACTCATATCCATAGAGGATCAGTGCAAGGACATCTTCTGCCATCATCAGCCCTTCAGCCATATCATCCCCACAGGTATAGCAGCCTTCCAAATCCGGAAAGACGATGGAGTACCCGCCATCCTTTTCAGGCGTAAAAATTGCAGGATATGCATATCTGGACATAGTTGTTCTCCTTCCTGGTTGTTAAATTCTTATAATCTGCTATTTACAGCAAATGAAGTAATTATTTGATTCCGGCATCTTTCAGTATGCTGTTAACGGTACCTGTTTTAATTTCTCCTTTATGTCTTGGCACTGCAAATTGCTTGCCGGTTACAGGACTGAACCAGATGGTATGATTCGTCCCCTGTCGGATTACGTAGCAGCCAGCTTTTTTCAGCAGCTTGTTACATTCAGAAGTTTTCATACGCTTCCTTTCTTATCAGCTAATTTAACACGTGCAGACACGTGTGTCAACTGAAATCCTTAAAACATTATGATAAAATAACGCACATTATATATGGAACTAAACACAAAACTTATTATAATATAATTATAAATAATAAAGTTACAAAACACAAGTGGAAAAATAAATTATTAAATTGTCACACTTCCTAAAAAAATGTTTTGTGTTTTTGTAAGTACTGTGCTAGAATAGACACGGACTGGGACAAAGAGGCTTCAGATCATGGCTATCTTTGTCTTTTTTGCATTTTATCCGGCATCGGACGGGCATTATCTTTAAAAAGGAAAATCTGGATTTTCACAAGGAGGAAAAAGACATGAGAAGAACGGGAAAGATGACGATCAGTATGCTGTGTGCGGCGGCGATGGTGTTCTCGGCGGGCAGCGCAGCGTTCGCGGAAGAGGAGACGAAGACTCTGCGCGTAGCGATGGAATGTGGGTACGCTCCGTACAACTGGACGCAGTCGACGGATGAGAACGGCGCGGTTCCGATTGCGGATAGTACGGAATACGCGTATGGATATGATGTCATGATGGCAAAACACATCTGCGAGACGCTGGGCTGGGACCTGGAGATTGTGAAGCTCGACTGGGATTCGCTTGTACCGGCGGTGGTATCCGGCACGGTGGACTGTGTCATTGCGGGTCAGTCGATCACTTCGGAGCGCCTGGAAGTGGTGGATTTCTCGGAACCGTATTACTATGCGTCAATCGTCACTCTGACGACAGCGGACAGTGAGTATGCGGATGCGGAAAGCGTAGCAGATCTGGCGGGTGCTACCTGCACTTCTCAGCTTAACACCGTATGGTATGATACCTGCCTTCCGCAGATTGAGGATGCGAATATCCTCCCGGCGCAGGAGTCGGCTCCGGCGATGCTGGTCGCGCTGGATGCGGGAAAGTGTGATATTGTGGTGACCGATATGCCGACTGCGATGGCCGCATGTGTGGCTTATCCTGATTTTGTACTGCTTGATTTCACAGATACGGATGACAATTTTGAGGTGTCTGACGAGGAAATCAATATCGGGATTTCAATTCAGAAGGGCAACACGGAACTTCTGGACGCGATCAATGGCGTACTCGCGGAAATGACGGTTGATGATTACGAAGAGATGATGAATGAGGCAATTTCTGTACAGCCGCTTTCCGATGCAGAGGAGGAGACAGAGTAAGGAGCAAATCAGCTGGTTCGTTGCTTCACGGGAAGAAAGAGATGAGGGAAAGCTATGCCACAGGATTATTGGGGCAGGATTGTCTATATCCTGCAGACGCGCGGGATGTCTTATCTGAACGGCGCGAAAAATACCATGATCATCGCCCTGGTCAGCACATTGATCGGCTGCGTCATTGGTTTTGCGGTCGGGATCGTGCAGACGATTCCGGTGAGTAAAAATGACAATATTTTTAAGCGCGCATTGCTGTTTGTGGTGCGCCTGATCCTGAATATTTATGTGGAAGTATTTCGCGGCACCCCTATGATGGCGCAGGCGATGTTTATCTATTTTGGCTCGGCGGCGCTCTTTAACATCAATATGTCTATGTGGTTCGCGGCGTTTTTTATCGTGTCCATTAATACGGGCGCTTACATGGCAGAGACTGTCCGCGGCGGCATTCTTTCCATCGATCCGGGACAGACGGAGGGAGCAAAGGCGATCGGTATGACCCATGTGCAGACGATGCTTTATGTGATCCTGCCGCAGGCGCTGCGCAACATCATGCCGCAGATTGGCAACAATCTGATCATCAATATCAAAGACACCTGCGTTCTTTCTGTGATCGGTATCGTGGAATTGTTTTACGCGACAAAGAGTGTGGCAGGTGCGCTGTACACCTACTTTGAGGCGTTTACGGTTGCGATGGTGATGTATTTTGTGCTCACATTTACTTGCTCGCGGCTCCTTCGTCTGTGGATGTA
>JAJBVF010000102.1 GCA_020859965.1 Clostridiales bacterium | reverse complement strand
CCTTTTGGTCCGTAGCCAAACGCTCTATCCAGCTGAGCTATGCGCACCTGCCTCATCAGCATTGATTATTATATACTCGAACTCTGGATTTGTCAAATGTTTTTTCAACTTTTTTTTGATTTTTTCCGCAATTACTGTAATTGCGGAAGCAAACCATTTTCTTATATGTCTGGCGATATCGGCATTCATGAACTACACATTATACAATGTTAATGGAATTGTGACCGACTTATATCAATCCTGAGCGTAATGCAAAACATGAGCAATCGATGCCGCATGATACCCTCTTCGCATCAGAAACGCATACATCCTGCGCTGCTCTTTGGGATCAGCATTCCCTGGATCATAATGTTTTTTTACAAGAAGAGCAGTTATCTGTTTTTCCTCATCGGGAAGCTCTATCTCAGAGATTGCTTGTTCAATGATCTCTTTCGAAATGCCTTTCACGTATAAAGCCTGCTCCATCTCCCGGAGACTTTTCACGTCTGCGTGATTTTCAAGATAGTTCCTGGCATAACGCAGATCATCTACATAGTGGAAATTCTTAACATAACGTAATGCATCATCGATAATCTCCTCCGGATAAGAGGACTGTCTCAGCTTCTGACGAAGCTGAGACTCTGTCCGATCCATTTTCTCCAGCAGGTGCATCGACCGGAGCCGGGCTCTCTTTGGCAGAAGGTCTTCCATAATATATGCCAACGTGTCTTCGCTTATTTCTCCGCCTTCACATATACCACATTCCTGAAGCTCCTTTCCATAGAGAGGAAACTGAAGTCCGCTCTCAAGAGAAATCCGATATCGGCCACCGGACTGCTTCATGATTTCTATCACATGCTCCATATGGATTTTATTACTCCACTCCCGCTAAATTGTCTTCCGCCTGATCCATTCCATCCGCTGTAGCAGATACTGCTTCACTTTCTTCTGGCTCATCCGCCTCGATCAATCCGTACTGCTGACGTACCTTTCGATCCACTTCTTCCATCACATCAGGATGTTCTCTCAGATATATCTTAGCGTTCTCACGCCCCTGCCCGATCTTATTTCCCTGATAGGCATACCATGCACCGCTTTTATTAATAATATTATTATTCGCCGCCAGATCAAGAATATCTCCTTCACGGGAAATTCCCTTACCAAACATAATATCAAACTCCGCCTCCCGAAACGGCGGTGCGATCTTATTCTTAACTACTTTCACACGCACATGGTTTCCAATAACTTCTCCGCTCTGCTTCAGGGATTCTACTCTGCGCACGTCCAGGCGGATAGAAGAATAGAATTTCAGTGCGCGGCCACCGGTCGTAGTCTCCGGATTGCCAAACATGATACCAACCTTCTCACGGAGCTGATTGATAAAGATGACCGTACAATTCGACTTGCTGATCACACCCGTCAGCTTCCGTAATGCCTGCGACATCAGGCGCGCCTGCAGACCTACATGAGCATCACCCATATCCCCTTCGATCTCAGCCTTCGGAACCAGAGCCGCCACAGAGTCTACAATAATAATGTCCACTGCGCCGGAACGAACCATAGTCTCCGTGATCTCAAGTCCCTGCTCTCCATTGTCCGGCTGGGATATATAAAGATTGTCAATATCGACACCGATATTCTTCGCATATACAGGGTCAAGCGCATGCTCCGCATCAATAAATCCTGCGATCCCGCCGCGCTTCTGCACTTCCGCCACCATATGCAAGGCAACCGTCGTCTTACCACTGGACTCCGGACCATAAATCTCAACAATCCTGCCCTTCGGTATCCCGCCAAGCCCCAGTGCAATGTCAAGGCTCAGAGAGCCGGTCGGTGTAGTCTCAATGTTCATATGGGTACCCGTGTCTCCAAGTTTCATCACGGCACCTTTGCCAAACTGCTTCTCAATCTGTGTAAGTGCGGCATCCAGTGCCTTCAATTTATCATCCTGTGCCATATTCTTCTCCTTTTTCGAACTTATGTTCGCCTTTTTAAATATCCTAACCTACTTTTAAAGTAATGTCAAGTATTTCTTTTAATACCTGCTATCTTCTACAGGTAAATGACCTCCCTTTTTCCTTGCTGCTAATATAGCAAAAACAAGTTAAAATGTCAACATAATTTTAATATTCATCTCTTATTAGTAGTAAACATTTATACTGTCCATCTCTCGCAGCTGTAAATTGAGTCGGAGGCGGCTTGTCGGCTCCGACCCGCCCGCGCGGGCTGCGTTCGTCTTCTGCCGAAAAATACCACTCGCAGCCATACACATTATAAAAACCACTCCGGAACAGTCCAGAATGGTTTTATCATCAAATCAGTTTCCCGACATCGTTAATCATAACTACGACCATGAGCACCATCAGAGCCATCAGACCGGCAAAATGAATCTTCGCTTCCAGATCCGGGGATATGCGTTTGCCGCGGATCGCTTCCAGAAAAAGGAAAACCAGTCGTCCTCCGTCGAGTGCGGGAATCGGAAGAAGGTTCATAACGCCAAGGTTTGCTGTCAGCAGGATAGCAATATTCAGCATATTCAGCCATACATAATAAATGCCATCCGATTTGCTTTCCTGATAAGTTTCAGATATCGTATCTACGACACCAACCGGCCCGGACATATCATTCAATGTCACGCCGCCATGTATCAGAAGATTCAGGCTCTGCAGGGTAGTGTCAATCCAGTAATATACCTCATAGGCGCTATAATACAAAGTTTCCGGCACATTTGTCTTATAGCGATAATTTGTACTTCCGGAGATTCCGTATTTGTAGCCATCCTCCGTCAGTGTAGGGGTAATGGAAATGGTATAAGTTTCTCCGTCACGTACATACTCGAACACAATCGTCTCACCCGAATGAAAATAGGCATAATTGGAAAATTGCCGGTACAGCCGGATACGCTTTCCATTCATTCTCGTAATCAGATCGCCTTCCTGCAGCCCGGCTTCCTGCGCGGGATATCCCTCGGTCACTCCGAGAACCACAGGCGGGTCATAGCCAATCGCCCCCACGATAAAGAGGGAAAGGAAAAACGCCAGAATAAAATTAAAAACCGGGCCGGCTGCAACCACGGAAATGCGCGCCCAGACGGATTTACTTTGAAAGGAACCTTCTTCGCCGTCATCTTCGCCATCCTCGCCAAGCATCATGCAGGAACCGCCAAATGGAAGCAGTTTCAGCGAATATCGGGTACCTCCATCTTTCTGATGGCTCAGAAGCCTTGGCCCCATACCGAGAGAAAACTCAAGAACTGTGATCCCGTTCAGCTTCGCAAGCAGAAAATGCCCCAGTTCGTGAAAAAGGATAATCAGGCTGAATACGATCAGCGCAATCAGAATACTCAATTTACCACCTGCCTTCGATCATTTCATACACGCTCTGCTCCGTATCAAGAATCTGCGCGACATCCGGATCTGCGATCACACGGTGATGATCCATACAGTAGTGAATAATGTCATAAATATCAGTAAAACCGATCTGGCGGTGCAGGAATTTGCTGACCGCCCGTTCATTCGCGGCATTGAAAACGGTCGGCATAGAACCTCCCATATGTGCCGCTTCAAACGCATAGCGCAATCCCAGAAACGTATCCATATCCGGATTTTCAAAGGTAATGCTGCTGATCTTCGCAAAATCCAGACGTTCCCCCGGCAAATATCGTCGCTCCGGGTAGTACAGCGCAAATTGAATTGGCAGCTTCATATCCGGTGTGCCAAGCTGAGCGATCACTGCACCATCCGCATACTGTACCATCGAATGAATGATGCTCTGTGGCTGTACAACTACCTGGATCTGATCCAGAGAGACATCAAACAGCCAGCGTGCTTCCATCACTTCAAGTCCCTTATTTACCATAGACGCCGAATCGATCGTAATCTTCTGCCCCATAGCCCAGTTCGGATGTTTTAGAGCGTCCTCCACTCGTACCTCTCTGAGTTCATCATAATTGCGTCCACGAAAAGGACCACCTGACGCGGTCAGAAGTATTTTGTCTACAGGCCGATCATCGCGCCCATTTTCTCCATTTAAGCACTGGAAGATTGCACTGTGTTCACTGTCCACAGGCAGTATTCTCACACCATGTTCCCTGGCAAGCGGCATGATCAGGTGCCCGGCTGTCACCAGGGTCTCTTTATTCGCCAGCGCAATATCTTTTCCCGCCTTAATTGCCTCGATGGTCGGTATGATACCAATCATCCCGACGATCGCAGTCACCAGAATATCGGTTTCGCCGCAAACGGCAACCTCTGTCAGGCCGTCCATTCCACTTAAGATTTTTACCGGCAGATCCGCTACCTTTGTGCGCAGCACAGCTGCATCCTCTTCGCCCCATACACAGGCAAGCCGGGGATGAAATTCCCGGATCTGCTCTTCCAGCAGACGGATGTTTTTCCCTGCGCTGATGGCAGCCACGCGAATATCACCATTCCTGCGGACTACCTCCAGCGTCTGCGTACCGATCGACCCAGTCGAACCAAGTATCGCTATCGTCTTCATATAAGTCTGTTCCTTCCGTATTGAAACTTCCATGCCAGTTTTCAGGCCACTTATCAACAAAACGTTCCTGTCATCACCTGGGCAAGATAATAGATGACCGGTGCTACAAATATCACACTGTCAAACCGGTCAAGAATACCTCCATGCCCTGGAATCAGCTTTCCGTAATCCTTAATCTCATGATCCCGCTTGATCGCAGACGCAGCCAGGTCGCCTACCATGGAGATCAGAGCGCCAATCGCGCAGATCAATGCAAAAGACACAGCATGGTTCACGCCGCTGTCAAAATGGCCGGATATCGCACAGGCATAGATGGCACCGAGAATTGCCGCACCGGCTACACCCCCGATCGCGCCTTCCACCGTTTTCTTCGGACTGAGCTTCGGCGTCATCTTATGTTTCCCAATCAGCATCCCGACACAGTAAGCGCAGGTATCACTTCCCCAGGACGCCAGGAAGATCAGCCACACAAGGAACATTCCGTTTTCCATCGAGCGAAGGCCATAAATACAGGAAAGCATCACTGCCACATAAATGAACCCGAAAAACACTCCGGTCACCTGCTCCGTATGAAAACGGGGATAAGAAAATACATAGACAGCCATGAGAAGGATCAGAACCGCAAGCACCACTGTCATAGTATATGCAGTCTGATTCAGAAATACCAGCAGATAATAAATCACACATCCAAGGTAACCAATCATGGCAAGCGGCGACATGCCCGAATCCTCAATCTTCAAGGCTCTGTACAGCTCATGCATGCCAATCAGAGAAATCACAAACAATGCGGCGGCAAGCACCGGTCCTCCGGTCAGAATCAGCACAAGGGCTGCGATCACAAGTATGATTCCACTGATCAATCTGGTACGAAACATAAGATACGCTTCCTTTCTATGATCAAATGATTTAAGCGGCAAAACGCCGGAGCCGCGTTATGCCCCGTATCTGCGGTTGCGGCTGTTGTACTTCTCTATCGCTTTCTGTAACTCTTCTTTGGTAAAATCCGGCCATGGCACCTCGGTAAAATAAAACTCCGTATAGGCAAGCTGCCACATCAGGTAATTGGAAAGCCGCAGTTCTCCGCTGGTACGGATCAGCAGATCCGGATCCGGAACACCTGCCGTATCGAGATATCCGGAAAAGCATTCTTCTGTAATATCCTGGATGGAAAGCTTTCCATCTACACAATCCGTCGCAAGGCGGCGGATAGCACGGACAATCTCATCCCGGCTCCCATAATTGAGCGCTATCTGAAAATTCAACCCGGTATTGTCTTTCGAAGACTCAACAAGATCGGCCAGACTTTTCTGTAAATCCTCCGCCAGAGCAGTCGGATCACCAAGGACGCGTACTTTCATGTTGTTGTCCCGCGCTGTCTTGATGCAGGTTTTTGTATAACGGCGAAACAGCCGCATCAGGGAATCTACTTCATCCGGCGACCGTTTCCAGTTTTCCGTTGAAAACAGGTATACGGTAAGATATTTGATACCCATATTCCACGCATCCTCACAGATCACCTCAAGGTTCTGCGCTCCCTTTGCGTGACCATAGCTGCGCGGCATCCCTTTACTTTTGGCCCACCGGCCATTCCCATCCAAAATAATCGCTACATGCTGTGGAATCACCATAACTTATCTCCCCAAAATTATGCCTATATAAAAGGCAATATTCCGATATAGCTGTAAAAATCTCAGTATTCCATGCTTTCGAAAAAGAAGGTGGCGAGCGTCTTTACTCCCCACCTCTCATTTACAACCCTGCCTTATACAGTAAGTATCTCTTTGGATTTCTCTTCTACAGCTTTGTCAATATCTTTGATATACTTGTCGGTAAGCTTTTGAATCTCATTTTCCAGATCCTTGATCTCATCCTCAGAGACGTCCCCCTTGCCGAGCTTTTTCAGATAATCATTCGCGTCACGGCGAATATTGCGGACGGCAACCTTGCCGGCTTCTCCCTTTTTCTTAATATCCTTCACGAGATCCTTACGACGCTCTTCTGTCAGTTCCGGAAAGATCAGACGAATGATGCGTCCATCATTGGTCGGATTAATACCCAGATCTGATGTCTGGATTGCCTTAATGATCGGCTTCACCATGGATGCCTCCCACGGCTGAATCTGCAGGATTCTTGGTTCCGGGACCGTAATATTGCCTACCTGCTGCAGCGGTGTCGGAGTTCCGTAATAATCAACGCGGATCTTGCTGAGCACATTGGGATTCGCGCGGCCCGCGCGGATCGTACCAAACTCTTCCAGCAGGTTGTTGTATGTCTTTGTCATTTTCTGGTCATATGTTTTAATTCTCTCATCCATGCTATCATCTCCTTTTTTGCTTCAATGCATCCCCTGCATTATCATGATATTCGAACAAATCAAGCCGTCACTCGTGTCCCGTCAAGCGTCCCATTTACCGTATGAACGATGCTGTCTTCCTGGTTCAGTCCGAATACCATCATCGGCATACGGTTCTCCATGCACAGGATCGATGCAGTCATATCTACAACTCCGAGTTTCCTTTCAATGACCTCCTGTATTGAGATCTCACTGTACTTCTTTGCTTCCGGATTGTCTTTCGGATCGCTGTCGTACACACCATCGACCGATTTCGCCAGAAGAATCATCTCCGCCTCTATCTCAATCGCCCGGAGCACAGTCGCAGTATCCGTTGAAAAATAAGGATGCCCGGTCCCACCTGCAAAAAAGACAACTGCATGGTCAGCAAAATACTCATTTACGCGGTCTTTGCTAAACAGCTCTGTGAACGCTCCGCAGGCAAACGGCGTCATCACTGCTGTTTTCAAACCAACAGAACGGAAAATCTCTGAAACATAAATGCAATTCATCACTGTGGCAAGCATCCCGATCTGATCTGCCTTCGTGCGGTCGATCTTCTCACTGGAGCGTCCTCTCCAGAAATTGCCGCCCCCAATCACAATTCCGATCTCCATGCCATCATCTACCAGTGACTTCACCTGCATGGCTACCTTCGTGACAGTCGGCTCGTCAAAACCGGTCTTTTTTTCGCCAGCCAAAGCTTCTCCGCTCAACTTCAAAAGAACCCTTTTCATTGCGCCTCTCCTTTTCTCAATTGCATGATCGAGCCGGCGCTGCTTTGCCCCTGCCCGTCTGCGAAGGCACCGCGGATAACATGCGACATCCGCCGCAAAATTTTCCGGCATTGCCCTGCGCATCTATAAGGCATTATATCATAAAAAGGCACAAAATCCACTATATTTTTATGCTGTTTTCTTTTTTGTCCTGCGTTCCAGATAAAAGTCCGACAGTTTTTTCATTCCAATGCTGAGATAGCGGAAGGTCGGCTCTGTAATGATTGCAAAAATGATAAGCAGCATCAGACATTTTCTCGAAATGCTGGTAATGCCGAAGATAGCACGCATAAAAATTACGCAGTAAATAAGTCCGGCCATCATCGCAAACCAAAGCAGCCAGTGAAATTTTGTCATCGGCGAGGCAATCTGATACAAAACCATCAGTCCTACGATTGCCAGTATAATCGTACAGGCCGTAGACACATCTGTCTCACCCACACCAAACTCTACGCAAAACAAATAGAGACCGCTGACTACAATAAAATCCGTCAATCCTCCCGGGAGGGCTTTAAACAGCACATTGCTCAGGAAATGTCCCTTGATACGATCCGTGTTCCACTCAAGAGACATTACAAATGCCGGCACGCCGATCGTAAACAGGCTGATCAGTGAGATCTGAGACGGCTCCAGAGGATAATTGACCGTAAATATAATTGAAAGTACAGACATGAGCAGCGAAAAAATATTCTTTACCAGAAACAGGCTGGATGTCCGCTCAATGTTGTTTACTACGCGCCTTCCTTCAGCCACCACCGAAGGCATCTTTGAAAAATCCGATTCAAGCAGCACAAGCTGAGAAACCTGGGAAGCCGCGTCGCTGCCCGATGCCATTGCGATACTGCAGTCTGCATCTTTTAAAGCAAGAACATCATTGACGCCATCGCCTGTCATCGCTACGGTGTGTCCCGCGTCTTTCAGAGCGCTCACCAGAATGCGCTTCTGCTCCGGTGTCACACGACCGAAAACCGTATATCGGCTGGCAGCGGCACGCAGCTCATCTTCCTCATAGATTGCTGATGCGTCTACATATTGATCCGCATGGCTGATTCCGGCTTCTTTCGCCACCTCAGAAACTGTAACGGGATTATCTCCGGAGATGACTTTAATATCTACACCCTGTTCCGCAAAATAAGAGAAAGTCTCCTTTGCATTTTCACGAATCGGGTTCGCCAGAAGAATCATGCCAAGCGGCTCAACCGGAAGATTCAGAGCACCTCCGGTGAGGGTCCCCTGACATCTGGCAAATACCAGTACCCGAAAGCCCTGATGGCTGTATCGTTCAACAGAAGCAGCATATTTTTGATATTCATCACGCAGGATGATCTCCGGTGCACCCAGCACATAACCTATGCCGGCAAAAACAGCACCGCTGTATTTATACTGTGATGAGAACGAAAATACCTGCTCCGGACGCTGACCGGTGCGCTTACGGAAATAATCCTTGATTGCCTTCATAGTGATATTGTCCACTGCCATCGCAGCAGCAAAATCTCCTATCGCAAGCTCTGTCTCCGCAGCTTCCTCCGGGGAAAAGACCGGTTCTGAAACCGTGTCAGTATTTTTCACGGAGTCCTCTTCGTCAGATGTTTTCTCTGAACAATTCCCGGAATCCTGCGTCTCAGACGGGCGCAACGGTACCATCCGCTTGACTGTCATGGTATTGTCGGTAATCGTACCCGTTTTATCCACGCAGAGGACATCCGCACGCGCCAGCGTCTCAATGCATTTCATATCATGCACAAGTACCTTCTTCATCGCGAGCCGCGCCGTGCTGGCCGCGAGAGCGACATTTGCCAGCAGATAAAGTCCTTCCGGAATCATACCGATAATAGCAGCTACCGTCGCAGTAACACTGTCTTTTGTCCCGGATTCATTGATAAAATACTGCTGGCTGAACAAAATGATGCCGATCGGGATGATCAGAACGCCGACAATTTTCACCAGTCTGTTCAGCGAGCGGATCATCTCAGAAGACTCTGCATCATTCATGACCTTAGCCTGCTGTGAAAGCTGGGATACGTAAGAATCCTTACCAACCTTATCCAGCTTCGCATGGCATTCACCGGACACAACAAAGCTGCCCGATAAAAGGACGTCGCCCTTTTTCTTCTGTATCTGGTCGGCCTCGCCGGTGATCAGGGATTCATTGACCAGAATCTCCCCGTCTTCCAGAATCGCGTCTGCCGGAATCTGATTTCCAGCGGTGAATACTACAATATCATCCAGCACAAGCTCTTCTGCAGGGATCACACTCTCCTTTCCATCCCGCACTACTTTGCACTTCGGCGCATTCAGAATACTCAGATTGTCCAGCACCTTTTTCGCGTGCAGCTCCAGTAAAATAC
>JAJBVF010000006.1 GCA_020859965.1 Clostridiales bacterium | reverse complement strand
AAATAGGAATGATTTATCGATATTATAAAGGAGAAAAGAGAAATCTGTCAATGTAATTTTTAAGAAAGTAAAAAAATTGTAAAAAAATGTAGACAAATAGTTTTGGCGGTGCTAAGATAAAAAAAGATGAGATATTTAAAACAGAATAGAGAGTGCAAGTTCCCTTTAATCGGGGATGAAAAGAGAAACCGGTGGAAATCCGGTACGATCCCGTCACTGTGATAGGGAGTTTTCCATCAGATATGTCACTGCGAACTGATTCTTAAGAATCCGGCGTGGGAAGGCGATGGAAAGCGATGATCTTAAGTCAGGAGACCTGCTTGCATTCGGGGATTGGTTTATTCTTACGGTAGATAGGAAAGACTTTTATTACTTTTTTATTTTTGTACTTAAAATATGTCTTTAGGTGTACCTGTAACCGGGTGCACTTTTTTTGTACAATCATAAACAGTGTATTTGCAGTTTAATTAAGGATAGATTTGCGCGGATGAAAATGATATCAGGTATTTCCTAATAAAGTACATCCGATGTAAATTTTGTATGCACTACAGTATTTAGGAGGGAAAAGCGATGAGTAAAAAGCAGCTCGGCGGGCGGCTCCTGCAGATTTTGATCGTGCTTGTGGGAATCAGTTTTCTGACATTCGCACTGACGTATCTGGCTCCCGGCGATCCGGTGCGGTCTATGTATGCGGTCAACGGCACGATACCAAGCGAGGCGGTGCTGGAGGCGACCAGAGAGGAGATGGGGTTGAATGATCCGCTGCTGGTACAGTACTGGAACTGGCTGACCGGATGTCTGCACGGAGATTTCGGGACATCTTATTCCCTGAAAACACCGGTGCTGACGCTTTTGTCATCGCGGCTTTGGCCTACGCTGAGGCTGGCATTGCTCTCCCTGGCGCTCATGCTGGTGATTGCAGTCCCGTTGGGAATGCTCTCAGCGGTTTACCGTGGAAGCGTGATTGACTACATCGTCCGGGGATATACGTTTCTGGGCGTGTCGATGCCCAATTTCTGGGTGGGATTGCTGCTGGCCTATTATATAGGTATGGTACTTGGCTGGCTGCCGGTCATCTCGATCGGTACCGGGATCAAGCCAATGCTTCTTCCGGCGTTGACCCTTGCGTTTCCAATGTCGGCTAAATATGCGCGGCAGGTGCGCACTGCGGTTCTGGAGGAGCTTAATCAGGATTATGTGAGCGGTGCAAGAGCGAGAGGAATTAAGGAAAGCAGGATCCTCTGGAGACATGTTTTTCCAAACTCACTGCTTCCGCTGATCACCATGCTGGGACTTTCACTGGGATCGCTGCTTGGCGGTACAGCAGTGGTGGAAGTGATCTTCTCCTATCCGGGGCTTGGAAGCCTGGCTGTCTCAGCAATCTCGTCGATGGATTACCCGCTGATACAGGGATATGTACTCTGGATCGCGCTGATCTATATGGTAGTCAACCTTGTGGTGGATCTTTCTTACAATCTGGTGGATCCGAGGATGAAAAAGAATATGCCGACGCTGCGCCAGAATACAAAGCGTTCTGACACTGCCGGGGCGGCGGTTGCCGGAGCGGGCCAGGAAAAGAGGTAAAAGTATGGGGAAGAAGCTGGTATTTTTTAAACAACATAAGCAGTTTACATGTTTTGCCTTTCTGGCGGTCGTGCTTGCTCTGGTTGCCATATTTGCGCCTTATATTGCTCCTTATGATCCTTATGAGGCAATCCTTACAGATGCTTTACAGGCTCCGAGCAGTACCCACTGGTTCGGCACGGATAAGCTTGGCAGGGATCTGTTTTCGAGGGTAATTTACGGAAGCCGTATTTCTTTATCGTCCGCGCTGATCCTGGTAGCCTGTATCTTTGTAGTCGGATCCATTCTTGGAATCCTGGCCGGATACTTTGGAGGCTGGGTGGACGCGGTGATCATGCGCATCGCGGATATGATGATCTCCTTTCCGGGAATGGTGCTTGCCATCGCAATCGCGGGTATCCTGGGAGCGAGCATTACAAATGCGGTGATCGCGATCACGGCGGTGAGCTGGACAAAATATGCCAGACTTGCGCGCAGCCTTGTCCTGAAAATCAAGAATTGTGATTACATCGCGGCGGCAAGGGTGACGGGATCCACGACACCACACATTCTTTATACTTATCTGTTTCCAAACGTCATGCCGACCCTGATGGTTACAGCATTTACGGACATCGGAAGTATGATGCTGGAGCTTGCCGGCCTCTCTTTCCTTGGTTTTGGTGCGCAGGCGCCGCAGGCGGAATGGGGTCTGATGCTGAGCGAGGGAAGAAGCTACATGATGGCAGCGCCATGGATGATGTTGTATCCCGGTCTTGCCATTCTGGTTACTGTTGTTGTATTCAATCTTCTGGGTGATAGTCTGCGGGACGTCCTTGATCCGAGAGATGAATAAAGAAATAGTGGAACATGGTCTGCGTCCGGCATAAAAACCATGCCGGACAGAAAAAAGGAGAGTTTACAATGAAAAAAATGAAAAAGGTACTGGCTGCCGCCTTGGCAGCTGCAATGGTGGTCAGTGTATCACCGGTTACTTCACTGGCTGCGTCAGATGATGTGTTGAATTTCGGATGCTATGTATACGCGACTTCTTTTGACCCGGCGGGCTATCAGAATGCAGCATGGCAGGGAGTCCGCATGGGTGTTACAGAATGCCTGTTCAAATTCAACGACGACATGAGTGTAGAACCTTTGCTCTGCGATACTTATGAGGTGTCTGATGACAAGATTACCTGGACGTTCCACATCCGCGATGGCGTACTGTTCTCAAACGGAGATGTCTGTGACGCGCAGGCAGTCGCGGATTCGCTGAACCGTCTGTTTTATGTATGTGCAAACAGCGACGATTATAGCTCCACGCCGGCTGGCTATATTGATATGGCAAGCATTGAGGCGGACACGGACGCGAATACGGTGACGATCGTGCTGAATACAGCAGTCGCGGATCTGACTGCGACACTATGCTTCCCATTCTATTCGATCATTGATGTGTACGGTGATACGACGGATGCGGAGCATGAGGGTGGCTATGCAACGAACGTGATTGCGACCGGCCCGTATGCACTTTCCTCCTTTGATACTACAACGAAGTGCGGCAGTCTGGTTGCAAATGAGAACTACTGGAACGGTGAGGTTCCTTACGGTACTGTAAACTTTACATTTATTGAAGACGATACGACAAAAGCAATGTCTCTGATGAGCGGGCTGGTTGATCTGACGGAGAATGTGACGACTTCCAGCGATCTGGAGACTCTGAATGCAAGCGACGCTTATTACGTATCCCAGGCTTCCGGTGTGAGAAGTGGGTTTGCTTACATCAATATGGATGGCGTTCTTGGAAATGATACGCTGCGTCAGGCAGTCCGTATGGCAATCGACAGTGAGACGATGTGCAGCGTCACGGTGGGAGGTATGTATACTGCTGGTGTTGGTATTCTTCCTTCTTCCCTGATCTATGAGGATGAGAATCTGGATAATCCGTACGCATATGATGTGGACGCGGCGACCGCACTGCTGGATGAGGCTGGCATTGTGGATACGGATGGCGATGGCATCCGTGAGCTGGATGGCGAGAATATCAATCTGAACTATGTCACCTATAACAATCGCTGCCTGTCTGATTTTGCACAGGCAATCCAGGTTTCTCTGTCAGCCATTGGCATTGGCGTATCTGTGAACAGCACGGATAGTGATACTGAATGGAGTCTGATGCAGGCCGGTGAGTATGATCTCTGTGATTCGAACTGGATTACTGTAGGTACCGGCGACCCGACCGCATTCCTGCTGAACTGGTATGGCGGCGAGGACGGATCGAATTTCTACGGTGAGGACAACCAGAACGGTACCAACTACTGCAATTACGACAGTGATGAATTCGACGCGCTGTATGAGCAGTTTACCGCATCTCTTGATACTGATGAGAGAAATGAACTGGTCGTAGAGATGGAGCAGGTACTCGTAAATGACTGCGCGGTGCTGCTGCACGGATATTACAACTCTACGATGATCAGCAACGTTTCCAAGGTGACGGGAGCAGAAATCGCAACGTTTGACTATTATTGGCTGAGCACGGATATTAAGCCGGCGGAGTAAAAATGAGGCTGTGAAAAAACGGGGCATGAGATGGAGGTTTCAAAATGGATTTATTGAAAATACAGGATATCTCTGTAAGATATGGAAAGAATCCAAAACCGACGATTGAGCATTTCAATCTGACAATGGGAGAAGGAGAAGTGGTCAGTGTAGTCGGAGAGAGCGGAAGCGGAAAGACGACGGTCATCCGTGCGGTGCTCGGACTGCTGCCCGGCGGAGGGCAGGTCACGGATGGCGATATCCTTTTTGAAGGTCGTTCTCTTTTGAAACTTTCAAAAAATGAGTGGCGCGAGCTGCGAGGCTCCGATGTATCCATGATTTTCCAGGATTCCGGAGCCATGATCAATCCGATCCGCAAAATCGGCTCTCAGTATGTGGAATATATCCGGACACACGAAAAGATATCGAAAAAAGACGCGTTTGATAAAGGCGTGGAAATGCTGGAAAAAATGCGTCTGCCGGATGGAAAAAACATTATGAACAGTTATCCGTTCCAGCTTTCCGGAGGGATGCGGCAGAGGGTTGGTATTGCTATGGCGATGACCTTCTCGCCGAAACTCCTCCTGGCGGATGAGCCTACCAGCGCACTGGATGTGACGACGCAGGCTCAGATCGTGCGGCAGATCATGGAGCTGCGCGATCAGTTCGGCACTTCTGTAATTATTGTCACGCACAATATTGGCGTGGCTGCATATATGGCGGATCAGCTGGTGGTAATGCAGCATGGAAAAGTAGTGGATTCCGGAAACAGAGAGAAAGTCATGAATCACCCGACAAATGATTATACAAAGAACCTGCTGGCGGCAGTTCCGGAGATGGGAGGGAAACGCTATGTCTGATGAGATTATCCTGGAAGCAAAACATGTGACAAAGCAGTTCCCTGCCTCCGGCGGGCGTACACTGAAGGCATGCAACGATGTAAACCTGACTGTATACCGTGGAAAGACACTTGGTATTGTCGGAGAGAGCGGCTGTGGAAAATCCACGTTTGTGAAAATGATTGTCCAGATGTTTCAGCCGACAGAAGGTGAGATCCTTTTTGACGGAAAAGATATCACGAAACTGAAGGGTGAGGAGCTTCGGCAGAGCCGCCGGAAAATTCAGATGGTTTTTCAGGATCCGGCAGCAGCTTTCAGTCCGAAAATGAAAATCGTTGATATTGTCACAGAACCGCTGATGAATTTTGGCCTGATCAAAAGAAATGAAAAAGAAGCGAAGGCAAAGGAGCTTTTGCGCATGGTGGATCTTCCAGAAGAGTTCATCTATCGTTACCCGCACAATATGAGCGGCGGACAGCGGCAGAGAGTCGGCATTGCCCGAGCGCTGGCACTGGAGCCGGAGATCATCGTCTGCGATGAGGCAACCTCCGCACTGGACGTGTCTGTGCAGGACCGCATCATTGAACTTCTTGTAAAGCTGCAAAAGGAAAAGGGGATTTCCTTTGTCTTTATCTGTCATGACATGGCGCTGGTACAGTCCTTTGCCCATCAGGTGGCAGTCATGTATCTGGGAAATATCGTAGAAGTGCTCCCTGGCAATGAGGTCGGCACGAATGCGCAGCATCCCTATACGCAGGCGATGCTGGGCGCGATTTTCTCTACTCATATGGATTTTTCCAAAAAGATAGAAAGTATTGAGAGCGAGGCGCCGAGCCCGGTAGATGTGCCTGATGGATGCCCGTTCCAGAATCGCTGCGATCACTGTCGGGAAATCTGTAAAAAAGAAAAGCCGAAGTTGAAGCAGATTGCTGATAACCATCAGGTGGCCTGCCATCTGTTTGATTCGTAAGGGTATAATCCATCGGTTTGATTTTGCAGAATTTTGTATTTAGCGGAAGTCTGTGCAACGGATCGTTATCCGCGTATGGTCATAATTTGTCTCCGGTTTATCCGGGTAAGGAGATTACGATGAAGAAATCAATTGCTTTATTTTTAATTGGAATGATTCTGACCGCATCCGTCCCGGTCTCTGTGATGGCGGAAGAAGCCGAAACAGCAGAAACTTCCTTAATAGCGGAAGAGATCTCTTCGGCAGAAGAGGAAATGGCGGAGGGTTATACGATCGGAGTTTCGATCTATGATCCGGACGATTACGAGGCGGTGGCGTTTCACAAATATTTTGAAGAATATCTTGGCAGCTCTTTTAATGCTACCTTCTATTATAATGCGGAACGGATTGATTCCGCGGAGGACGAGATTGCGTTTGTAGAGGAATTGCATGAGCAGGGCGTAAAGGGAATTATTTCCTTCCTTTCCACGTATGTCGAGGATGTTCTGCCAGTGTGTGAGGAATATGGGATGTACTATGTACTCGGCTCCGGCACGCTGACAGATGAAGTCTTTGATGCAGTGAAGGATAATCCCTATTTTCTCGGCGTGATCGGTCCATCCAATGAGGATGAGCAGGATGCGGGAGAGACACTGGCGGAATATATGTCTGCGCTGGACGAGACGCGCGATGCGAGTTACCTTGTCGTGAGCGGAGGCAGTTCGCTGGGAAATGAAATGCACCGTCTGCGCACAGTCGGTATCCTCTCCAGCCTTCAGGAGCTTTATGGACTGACCTATGATGAGACGGCAGAAGAGCTGGCAGAAGTCTCAGAGACAACTGTGGTTGAGACAGGTACTGATGTGAAGATCACGATTCTTCCGGGCTATCTGGAGGATGAGGCAGCTGTCACGGAGGCGGTTTCGGGCGGGGAATACACAGCGGTGATCTCCAGTATGACGATCGCAAATGCTGTGAGCAACATTGCGGATGCAGAAGCAGAATATGGCTATGATATCAAGGTAGGGATGATCGACTGTTTTACAGACGTAAATTATGAATTTTTCAACACTACGGATGTCAATGGTGATTCCAGGCTGAACTGTCTGATCGGGAAATACGGCGCGGTGGTAGCGCCGGCCTTTGTGGCAATGAGCAATGCATATGCCGGATATGAGGAGGATTTCCGGGAAGATGGGAATGCATTTCGCCTGAATCAGTCCTTCTGGTATGCGGCGAATACGGATGAATTCAATGAGCAGTACGCATTGTCTATCGGTATTTCGGACAACACCTACAGTGCGACGGATATTATGCAGGCAATGAAGATTTTCAACGAAGATGCAGATTTTGAGACATTCAAAGAATTTACCGAAAAATAAACAGATGTTTGCTGACACAGACGTGTTTCAGCGCATCAGGCAGAAACCCCCGTTGTTCGCAGCGGGGGCTTCTGCTTGATGCACAGGGTTGCGTAAGGAATTATTCCAGCTTTCGCTACGAATTTGTACAAAATCAGGAATAAGGTCTTGCATGAATGGATGTCTTAATATATAATATGGTTTATAAACCAAGCAAAACAGTAGGGAAATAGAACAACGTTTTAGATTATATGAAAGCAAAGCACCAGGATCTTAATTTGCAGTGATAAGTGAAAAATGCTGTATATTGATCGTCAGGAAAGCAGAAGATGGAGGGCTGTTATGGCTGAAGAAGTATTACAGGTGACTAATTTATCTGTCGAAGTAGAGAAGAAGGAGATTCTCCATGGCATCAATCTGGAAATCGGAAGAGGCGAGACGCATGTCCTGATGGGACCAAATGGAGCGGGAAAGTCGACGCTGGGTTACGCATTGATGGGGAATCCTGCATATGAGGTGACAGGCGGACAGATTCTGTTTGGCGAAAAAAATCTCGCAGAACTTTCCGCGTCGGAACGCGCAAAAGAAGGCTTGTTTCTTTCTTTCCAGAATCCGCTGGAAGTGCCGGGCATTTCGCTGAGCAATTTTATCCGCAGTGCACGGGAACAGCGTACCGGAGAACGCGTTCGGCTATGGGATTTTCGCAAAGAGCTGGAGTCGAAGATGGAGCTTTTGCAGATGGATTATTCCTATGCGAAGAGAGATTTGAATGTTGGCTTTTCCGGAGGAGAGAAAAAGAAAGCGGAAATTCTGCAGATGCTGATGATGAAGCCGCAGCTTGCGATTTTGGATGAAACCGATTCCGGACTGGATGTGGATGCGGTGCGTACGGTTTCGAGAGGGGTAGAGGAGTATCAGAAGGATAAAGACGGTTCTCTGTTAATTATTACACACAGCACCCGGATTCTGGAAGCGTTGCATGTGGATATGACGCATGTGCTGATGAATGGTCGTATTGTGGCAGAAGGGGATGCAACTCTGATTTCTCAGATCAATGAAAATGGATTTGAGCAGTTTGAATGATCGCTCACTTTGAAATGGACGAAAGGGATGAAAGGGCGCGATCGAAAACGGAGGATAGATGTGAATGAAAGAAAAGACACAGGTAGCAGATGTCAACCGGAGTATTTATGATATAAAAAATGAAGAAAAGGATGTGTACCGTGTAAAGGAAGGGCTGACGCCGGAAATTGTGGAGCAGATCTCATGGGAGAAGAAGGATCCGGACTGGATGCGTGAATTCAGGCTGAAGGCTCTTGAAATTTATCATAAGATGCGGATCCCTGAATGGGGACCGTCAATTGACGGATTGGATATGGAGCAGATTGTGACCTATGTGCGGCCGAATACAAAGATGCAGGCAAAATGGTCGGATGTTCCGGAAGACATCAAAAGAACCTTTGATCTCCTTGGTATTCCACAGGCTGAAAAGGAGTCGCTTGCCGGTGTGGGTGCACAGTATGATTCTGAACTGGTGTATCACAATGTGCGTGCGGAAGTTGCGGCACAGGGAGTGATTTACACGGATATGGAGAGTGCGCTGCACGGCGAATATGCAGATATGGTAAAAAGACATTTCATGAAGCTTGTGACACCGGGGGATCACAAATTTGCGGCACTCCACGGAGCAGTCTGGTCAGGAGGCTCGTTTGTCTATGTGCCTCCCGGTGTAAAGGTGGATATTCCGCTGCAGTCCTATTTCCGCCTGAACGCACCGGGAGCGGGGCAGTTTGAACACACGCTGATCATCGTGGATGAGGGAGCAGACCTGCATTTTATAGAAGGATGTTCGGCTCCGAAATATAATGTGGCGAATCTGCATGCGGGCTGTGTGGAGCTTTTTGTTGGAAAAAACGCAAGGCTTCGCTATTCGACGATCGAGAACTGGTCGAAAAATATGTACAATCTGAATACAAAACGGGCGAAAGTCGAAGCGGGAGGCAGAATCGAATGGGTTTCGGGATCCTTTGGCTCTCATGTTTCCTATTTGTATCCGATGAGTATATTAAACGGGAATGGCGCACGGGCGGAATTTACGGGCGTCACCTTTGCCGGAAAGGGACAAAATCTGGATACCGGAGCAAAGATTGTACATGCTGCGCCAAACACTTCTTCCTATATGAATACGCGTTCCATCTCGAAAGACGGGGGCGTCAGTACGTTCCGGAGCTCTGTGACCGTATTGCCAAAGGCGAAACACAGCAAATCAGCAGTATCCTGCCAGTCTCTGATGCTGGATCGGGTATCACGTTCAGATACAATACCGGCGATGGATATCCGTACGCGCGATGCGGATATCGGACACGAGGCGAAAATCGGGAGAATCAGTGATGAAGCCGTTTTCTACCTGATGTCAAGGGGAATTCCGGAGGACGAAGCACGGGCGATGATCGTCAGCGGGTTCG
This sequence comes from Clostridiales bacterium, assembly GCA_020859965.1. Classification (GTDB taxonomy): domain Bacteria; phylum Bacillota; class Clostridia; order Lachnospirales; family Lachnospiraceae; genus Choladousia. Next base: position 728 of record JAJBVF010000006.1, on the reverse strand, counting down.
CGGACAATGTTTCGAAAGAGCTTCCGGTTGAATATGCGGTGGAAATGAACAATCTGATTCGCCTGGAGATGAAGGGAAGTATCGGATGAGTAAGTCGTCAAAAAAGAATGGATATGGAGAAATGAAACAAGGAAAACAGCGGAGAGGAGAACAAAAATGGGCCTTGATATGACAGTAAACCGATTGCCTGCCCCGACCTGGAACTGGCTTCACATGAATGAAGCCAGATTAAAAGAAATAGCGGTTAATCGTGAAGGACGGCTCAGCTTGGAAACACCGGACAGGATAGATACTTACGAAGAAAAAAAAGAAAAGCCAGAGCAAAACATGGAAGAATATGCGGAGACTGCATCGAATCCGGAGTCAGTACGAAAACAGCTTTCCGATATTCCTTCTGGAATGGGAGCAGATATGGATGCGTTGCTGAATCAGAACGGAGCAGGGTTCCGCATCTGGAGGACTGCTCCGGGTGATAAAGAGACAGAGCCTGTCCGCCTGCACTTTAACTATAAAGATGGAGAAAAGGTTCAGAATCGGATTGGCATTTATGCAGGGAAAGACAGTGAGCTGACCGTGATCATGGACTTTCGAGGGGAAGGTGAGCTGCAAAGTCCGGAATCTGTGGCTGCAGGAAATGACGGAAATAACAGAAACAGCGAAAATGATTGAAAGGCCAGTACACTTGCGGCAATACAGACAAAGATTCATGCGGAAGAGGGCGCGCGGGT
>JAJBVF010000446.1 GCA_020859965.1 Clostridiales bacterium | reverse complement strand
GGGCGGATTCCGGACTTGCACCGGTTAGAAACGTGCGCCGCCAGGCGCACAAAAACAGGCGCCAGAGAAATAAATCTCTGACGCCCGACACCGCCGCTATTCGCAATCAATGATGGAACAGCCGGATTCCGGTAAATGCCATTGCCATCCCATATTTATCGCAGGTCGCGATCACATCCGCATCGCGAACAGAGCCGCCCGGCTCCGCGACATACTTCACGCCGGATTTGTGTGCACGCTCGATGTTATCGCTGAATGGGAAAAATGCGTCCGATCCAAGCGTAACATCCTGCATCTGATCCAGCCACGCACGCTTTTCTTCTTCGGTGAAAACCTCTGGTTTTTCCGTAAATACTTTCTCCCATGCGCCATCTGCAAGCACATCCATATATTCCGCCCCGATATAAACATCGATCGCATTGTCACGCTCCGCACGGGTGATCTTATCGGAAAACGGCAGGGAAAGCACCTTCGGGCACTGACGGAGGAACCAGTTGTCCGCCTTCCCTCCCGCGAGTCTGGTGCAGTGTACTCTCGACTGCTGTCCCGCGCCGATACCGATTGCCTGTCCGCCCTTTACATAGCAGACGGAATTAGACTGTGTATACTTCAGCACGATCAGTGCAATCTTCATATCCGCCAGCGCTTCTGCAGGAATTTCTTTATTTTCAGTCACGATATTTGAAAGCAGTTCGTCATCGATCGGAAGCTCCTGACGTCCCTGTTCAAACGTCACGCCATATACCTGCTTGTGCTCCAGGGGATCCGGGCGGTAATTTTCATCGATCTGAATGATGTTGTAATTGCCCTTCTTTTTCTGCGCCAGAATATCCAGCGCCTCCTGAGTATAGCCGGGAGCAATGACTCCGTCAGAGACTTCCCGCTTGATCAAAAGCGCGGTGTCGCGGTCACAAACATCGGAAAGTGCAACAAAATCGCCGAAAGAAGACATCCGGTCAGCACCTCTCGCTCTGGCATAGGCACAGGCAAGCGGCGACAGATTTTCATAGTCATCCACCCAGTAAATCTTAGCCAGAGTCTCATCCAGCGGAAGCCCCACCGCCGCTCCGGCCGGAGATACATGCTTAAACGAAGTCGCCGCCGGCAGCCCGGTTGCAGCCTTCAGCTCACGGACAAGCTGCCAGCCGTTAAACGCATCCAGAAAATTGATATATCCCGGGCGTCCTGACAGCACCTGGATCGGCAGATCACTTCCATCCGCCATATAAATGCGGGATGGTTTCTGATTTGGATTGCAGCCATATTTCAAAGCAAGTTCCTTCATATTATTTGTCCTTTCTGACAGCTGTTCTGTCTCTTTGATTATTTATTCTTATTTACGATCCGTGTCTCATACTCTCCCGTCGCGATATCGATATACCGCACAAACAGGGAAACCTTATTATCCTCATTCAGGCTGTTCCAGAGCAGATCTGTGCAGGCATCGATCGTATCCGGGATTGCCACGCGCTTCGGTTCACCTTCAAAGCTCGGCAGCGGATTGCCGTCTCCTTTGTAGGTGTGAATAAAACGGCCTTCTCCGACAACCGCTTCCTGATACGCAAAGGTATAACGATTGCAGGCTTCCGGATTGCCATCCGCACTCTTCAGGATCGACATAGCAAAATTATAATGGCCATTTTCTATATGAAGGACACCGGAAATACGCGGAGTATAATTCGGTCCGTCCGGCTCAAACTCACGGCAGCGCAGAGACTGTTCAAAAGTCATCTGCCGGTCAAGCCCTTCATAAATCGTATCGGTCTGATCTCCGTTTGTCACGATTGTCTTATTTCCAAGCACGCGCACCGGAGCATAGATAATCAGGCTCGGATCCTCCAGTTTCGCCGGATCAAAGGCCTGCGTGCGAATACCTTCGCCATCCTCTACAAAAACACGATTTCTGCTGTTCGTGCTCCTGCCCATGATAAAATATGCCGTCACAGCCTTCGTGCCATCCTTCGTCCGGCCGATCACAATGCCTCTTCCAGGGTAACTGTTTTCCTTCAACTCTTTTTCCAGGCTGAGAATTTCCATCCGCATGTCCTCCTTAATCATTTTTCTTTTCATTTCTCTTTTGCTGCTGTTTGGGACTGGTGAAAACAGCAGGCCACAGACCGCCTGCCTTGCAGGCTATATGCTGTCCATGACAGCATATGTCTGAGGCTTGATGGGCGTCCCGCCCATCCCAAAAGGAAAATGCAGTCTTTAGCAGATAAATCTGCACAGCCTGCCTTTTCCTTTTGCTGCTGTTTGGGATTGGTGAACAAAAAAATCCGCCCGGGAACAAACGATTTATTTGCCCAGACGGTCGACATCTCTTCACTCATACTCCCCTGTGGTTCCCCACTTCCGTCAGTTGTATGAGCACATAAAACATAACATCATAATAGGAAAATTGCAAGCCTTTTTTTGCGAAGCAAAACGACTAAAGTCGTTTACTATATATTTATATAGCTTGTTGCGATTCATTTTTGCTTTGTATTTTCCTGTTTTTCAATCAGCTTTTGAATTTTTTCTTTCGCTTCATCCAGATCTTTACAGCCATCTAAAATCATATCTACCATCTCAAGAATGGTGGTAAATTGTTTGTCAGTCATAATATCCTCCATACTTTCTTTCCTCCATTCCGCAATATATCACCCAAGAGTGATGTCTTGTTTTTTCAAGTATAAAATACTCGCCCTCACCTGTCAAGGACAGGAAACGGACGAGTATTTCAAATCTTGTCACACATCCGAAACGTGTTCTGGCGCAGCCTGACAACAAGTGTCAGGCTCGCCTTGAATAATAACCAAATCTTTCTCATATCTCGGAATGGTTCTCTGCTTCTCACGAAATACTTCCCGTGATCGCGCTCCATACATCGTCGGTCTCATAGCCAAGCCGCCATGCCGCAATTCCGCCGAGCTCATACTGACTGACCAGTGCGGCGCGCGCAGCAATGGATTCCGCGTCTTCAAGCCAGATCTGGCAAAGACGTCCGTCTGAAGCGGTCCATTCGGCGTACTGCTGACCGGTGCTCTCATCGTAAGTGGACGTGATGCCCAGGTCTGTGAGTGTCTGCAGTGCCTCCGCCATGGTCACGACCTCACTGGTGACATTTGTCGTTTCATCGGATAAGGTCTCCGTATACCATATACGCGAATAGAATGGAACTGCGCTGATGATCTTTTCTTTCGGCACTTCCTCCAGCATATCCTGGATACCAGTCTCCTCAAATTTCATCGAAGCCACGCTGCCGGCATCTGATCCGGAATAATGCTCATCGTAGCCCATCATAATGACATAGTCGCAGATAATTCCCAGCTCTTCCCGGTCATAATAAGTATTATAATCCATCGGCACGGGCACATCTACAGAGAGAATGATTCCGTTTTTGCGGCAAAGAATTGACAATTCGCGCAGAAACTGCACATAGTCATAGCCGGATTCCTGAGCAATGCTCTCAAAATCAATATTGATACCGTCAAAGCCAAGCTCCAGTGCCTGCTCAATCAGATAATTTGCCACGGTCTGCCTTGAGGATCGGGTGGCAAGCAGGGTGGACGTGCTGACATCTTCGCTGAAATTGCTGACCAGAGGCCATACCTGCAGCCCCGCATTATGCGCTTCTTCCACATAGGAAGCACTGGCATAGGAAAGTACCCCGCCGCTGTTGTCACTCAGATAATACCAGGTCGGCGAAATCACATTCACTCCGGTCATTTCCGAAATGTCTTCCGCAAGATTATCATTCATCGCGGCATAATTGATCTGGTGCCAGATCAGGTTCACCCGGCTCTCCAGACGAATACTGCTGTACTCCGCCTGATAATAAGTCTCGCGCACGGTATCCGCCGTAATGTTTTTGAGATATTTGTTTTTCACATAGCCTATGTAGCCGTCAGCAGTAACAATCTCTGTCCAGTGATCCATCTGCTCAAGAATCGTCACCTGCTCGCCTGCCGTCACCTTTGTCAGGATCTCGCTCTTAATCCCTCCGCGGTAACGCACTGCGCAGTCCTTCCTGATCTCTGCGGTCGTCACTGTCTCGCTGCCCATCGTGATCACCACCCGGGCAGGAGATTCATAGGTCTCGTAATACAGGTCGGAATACTGCTGCAGAAAGTTCATCGCCACAAACATGCCGGAGGATGTCGTCTTCACGATCTCATACCCTGCGTCAAAGCTCTCACCATCAATCGTGTAGGCAGATGTGTTTACCCCGATCTCAAAGACCTGCTCCGCTGTAGTGAAGAGCATCAGCGCCTCGGAAGAATCCCAGTAAAACCGTGAATTCAGTTCACTCTGAACAAGCGTATAATCGACATAAACATTCCCATTCACGATCAATGCCCGTTCCTGCGCTACATGGTCATCAACGATGACCGCCGCTACCGTCTCCCCTTCGATCCCAAGCGATGGCTCTGTCGTACCCTCCGCAAAGCCAAAGTAAGAGTCAGAACTCATCCACCTGGAGCCAGGCATAAATTTTTGTATACATACAAATAAAATCGACAACAGACCAACCGCGATGAGCAACACCGCCAGGCGCCTGAATGTCCTGTTCCCATAATTCATCGCTGTACTTCCCCCTTGTTCAGAATCTGCCGCAAAATCACTTACCCATCCTGCGGCAGCTTCTAATTTCACTACACGACAGTATAACAGCTTCCACAAAATCCGTCATGATTTTCACTCAATCTTTTCAAAAAATTAAGAAGTAGCATACTCCATCCAGGGAAACGGCTCGCTGCTGCTTCTCCTTTCCTCTCGATTTTTTAAGATTCCTGTATCTCTTACAGTCGGATTCTGACAAAGTTGATATCTGTGATCGTCTCCTGGTCGTTGCCGATAAAATCTCTCATATATCCGGAATCCCCGGCAAACAGGCAGGCACTGACAATCTCGTCCGCATGACAGCGCCGCCCTTCCAGGTAAAGGTGCGTTCCTGCTCTTTCGTAACCGCGCAGCTCTTTTTTCAGCAGCGCGGCACTCTGATCGGAGCATTTCGAGTTTGTCCGTCTTTTCAAATTTCTCCTTTTCACATGTAAAACACAGGAGGTGCACGTGATATATTTCCTGTATTTATGCCTTTTATTTCATCTTTTTCTGTTGCAATTTCCTGAAATGTTTATTATACTGAAGCTGAGGTTACGGAAAGGGTATACGATTTTACTGTTATTCGGGAAGTACAGCACTGCAATGAATGATCCTCCTTTCTTTTTTGTATATCCTTTCTGTTGTATATTATATATAATATGAGCATGTTTTGCAAGTGGTTTTTTCTCTTTCTCTGCAAAATATAACCACTTTACATCTGCCGCTAAATGCGTATAATAGTGTAATAAACCAATTTCACAGATCATCTGTTGGAAAGATGTAAAGGATGTGATTGAATGAAAATAGAAAAAATTAATGATCGGCAGATCCGTTGTACCCTGACCAGTGAAGACCTTGCAAGCCGGAATATAAATGTAAAGGAACTGGCATACGGTTCTGATAAGGCGAAAGAGCTTTTTCAGGATATGATGCAGGTAGCAGCTCAGGATTTTGGATTTGAGGCGGACAACATTCCGCTTGTGATAGAAGCGATTCCGCTGTCGATGGACACGATCATCCTGATCATCACGAAAGTGGAAGACCCGGAAGAGTTAGATACGCGTTTTGCGCGATTCTCACCGGAAGAGCCGGGATCGGACACAGGCATTTCCTTTGCGGATCTGAAGGCACACATGGAAGGCGCAGATGATATTCTGGATCTGATCAAGAGGATTTCTGAAGGAAGAAAACGTGCCTCCGGCAATACGCTTCCCGCAGAAGGAAACAGCGATGCCCCTGAAAATGTCAAAGAGTCGGACCCTGACGATCTGGCAAATCTGATGCGGACTTATTCCTTCCGCACACTGGATGACGCGATTCGCGCCGCAAGCGTCCTGGATACCGTTTATGATGGTCCCAATACGCTGTACAAGAACCCGGAAGACAATGTCTATTATCTGCTGTTGAAAAAAGCATCCAGTTCACCGGAACAGTTCAATAAGATCTGTAATATTCTCTCAGAATATGCAGCTCCCTGCCGTTTTCTGACCGGCATGGAAGCTTATTTCCATGAACATTTTGAGGTCATCCTTTCCGGGCATGCGCTGCAAAGCCTAAAGGAGCTCTCATAATTCTGTCTTTTATATATTCCTTTCCCGGCTCTGCGCATCAAAAAGCCCCGATCCGACCTAAGACCAGGGCTTTTTTTAATGCCAGAAGTCTTCCTCGATCACCTGTATTTCCAGATAATCAAAAGAAATTTCCTCTATGAAACTGTCCTGATAAAATCTGGCTTTGCTGTGCCTCTGAAATTCGGCCACTGTCTTATCCAGCCAGATCGGGCGCTCCAGATCAAATTCCTGGCAGATTGCGTCAAGCCCGCGAAAAATTTTATGTGTGCGCGTATCTTCACTCTCTTCTTCAAATACCATATCCTGAATCATATGGTTGTCTTTCCACAGTTTCCCCCAAAGCCGAAACATGGTACCTCCTGTTCTGCCGAGTACAAACCGGGGTCACGCATCGTTTTCCCATTGTACTTCGCATTTCTCAGTTGAAAAACTCATATACCTGACCCGAAATGTCAGCAATGCGGCTGATGGCCGTATCTGTACTGCTCCAGCCATTTGAGAGCACCACCAGGATATAATCGCAGGCATCCGAATAAATAATCGCCGCATCGTTCTGCGTATCACTCATTTCACCGGTTTTATTCCCGCAAAGTACGCCATCCGGCAGTCCGGCAGGTATTTTATAGCGTGTGTTCTGAGCTAAAAGCATTTCTTCCATCTCATTGCTCACAGCGCGGCTCATCCATGTGCGGCGGTAAATATCTTCCAGCAGCTGCCCCACATCTTTAGCCGCCACCTGATTAATGCCGTTTCCGGAGTTCGTAGCGGAATTGCTGAAGCCGTTATACTCCACCGTCATCTCACTGTATCCATGGCTTTGTATAAATTCGTTGACTTTCGCGATCCCATCCGCGTAGCTCGAATTGCCCAGAATATACAGGAGCTGATTAGACGAAGCATTGTCGCTGTAGGTGATCATCGCATTCATCAGAGACATGATCTCATCCGTCCGCTCCAGTTCTCCGTCCTCAATTGCCGTATACACCGTTCCCATAATAAACAGTTTCATCACACTCGCGGATTTCATCGGCTGGTCATTGATCACAAAGCTTTCATTCGTATCCAGTCTTTTTACGTAAACAGACCAGGTGCCGTCATAGGTTTCCAGAATCGCTCTAAGCTGCTCTTCCAGGCTCTCCATCGTCTTTTCCTGCTGCCAGGAATGGATCCGCTCGCTTCGTTTGGCCGAAAGTCTTCCGCAATGGTAGATGTTTCCCGGCTTCAGCTTCCCCAGTTCGGCCGGCATCACCATTGGAATCTGAAAATCTTCGCCAAGCTGCACATCCTTCAGAAATTCTTTAAGCGCCTCCGTCTCTTCCCGGGAATTCATTTCAGAATCTGCTTCCGTCTCCGCTTCGGAATCCGCTCCGTTTGCCGCTTCAGAACTGATTTCAGTCTCGCTTTCCGACTCCGTCTCTATTCCCGTCATTTCGGCCAGCACCTCCTCCAGCTCCGGAGGAATCGTAAGTGCCACTTCCGATGCAGCGCCGGCAGTCTGTGATGCACCGGCAAGCGCAGTCTCAGACACATCAGCAGACGCTGCCTCCGATCCGCCGACTGCCGCAGCTTTGGATACGTCGGCAAGAGCCGGACAGCCCATTCCAAGGAAAAAGCAGCCCAGCAAAATCATTTTTTTCTTTTTATTCTTATTCAATGCAGCCTTCATAAAACCTCCGAGTGACCGGCCGGACATTTCAGCCAGCTTCACCATCCAGCGTGAAGAAATCATAATCGCGGTTGTCCCCCGCAAAAATATCATTGTATTCCAGAATATTATACTCATTGATCAGTTCATAATAAGGGGATTCTTCATCATCAATCGAGTAAAACTCTCCGTCTGCCCCCCAATATCCAACAGAATTGATCACTGGTATCTGTTCGCTCAAATCCAGCAGGTATTCCTGGTAGCCGGTCATAGACAACCCCAGGCGGTCCGCAATGATACTGTACAGATAATTCAGGCTTGTCGCTTCGATCGTTTCCTCTTCGATATCATAATTCGCCCAGACAATAAACGGCACTTTATATTTTTCCATCAGTTCTTCGTCCGTCAGCTCTTCTTCCGTACCGCCAAGCAGATATTCCAGAACATCATCCCCCAGGTTTGGCTGATGATCGCCAAACATCACAATCACCACCGGCTCTTCACATTCCTCAAAGTATTCAACCAGATTCTGGAATGCGTCGTCTGTAGCCTTAACCAGGTTCGCGTAAATCTGTGCCTTTGTCGTACTGAACTCGGTGTTCAGCACCTTGATCGAATTGGAGAGATTCGTCTGGTTGGAGGAATAATACCCTCCGTGGTTCTGAATTGTGACATTGTAACTGAAAAGCGTCTGCCCGGAGTCCAGATTTTCCTCATATTCAAGAATGATCCGGTTAAACAGCGTTTCATCGGAAATATAATTCCGGATCTTATAAGGATATGTAAAATCGTCCCTCGTATAATAGGTATCAAACCCGATCTGAGGATAAACAATATTTCTCCGGTAATTCGTTCCCCGATACGGATGCATCGCCAGCGTATAATAGCCGAGTGAACCAAGCTGAGAAGCCAGAGAAGGCAGATTCCCGCGTACAAACAGGTTAAATCCGACGGAGGAGGTCGGCAGAAACGCCATCGTATTCCCCGTCAGGAATTCATATTCGGAATTTGGCGTATTGCCGCCAAAGACTGAAGAGTATGCTGTGCCTTTGATCGTATTCTCTGTAAGACTATGTATGAAAGGCATATAATCCTCTGAGAGATCCATGCCCTCCCCGATATCCGAAAAATCCGCCCATGACTCATTCATGATCACAATGATATTCGGAGTCGAACTGCCGGATGTCCCGGCACCATCCGATGTACCGGAAGCGTCAGCACTTCCGGATGTCCCGGTGCCATCCGATGTACCGGAAGCGTCAGCACTTCCGGAAGCATCTGCCTCTTCAGATGAGACATAATCCGCCGCAATCTCCTCTACCGCTTCCAGTGAATAACCGTCCGGCTTGTCAACGACCAGGTAAAAACAGGTCGTGAGTGTTGTGAACAGCATATCATATTTTTTATACCGGAGCTGATGGGTAAAACCCTCGGAACGAATATCATGATCTTCCAGAAAAGTCGTCTTACCGCAAAGATAATAGTATCCGCCCGCAAGCGCCGCACACAATGCAAGAAATACTCCACGTGCCGCAAGCGGCATCATCCTGCCCGTTCGAAGCTTCAGGCTGATCGTGCAGATCAAAAAGGTAAAAAGAATTTCCATCAGCATATACCAGTCCAGCGTATAGGTATATTCAGAAGCGACAGCCGCCGCCGTAGTAATCGAAAACAGATCCGCCGCGGAAAGTGCCATTCCCCGAAAAGAAATCACAAAGCAGTTGGCAATACCCAAAATGGCTATAGCTACCGCATATATGACTACGGAAAACCGAATACTCCCGGTCAGTCCGAACAAAAGTCCCTGAACCAGATACAAAAATACAAAAGTAAGTATCAGTGCAGTCTTATCCAATTCAAAAAAATCTATATTAAATTTATCCGCATTTAAATATAGAAGTGAAAAATAAACCGCGAACGGTGCCACCGCAAACCACACCCATGACAGGATCCGGTTTGTCCGGTCACTAAATTCGTTCGGAACCAGCCACATAAAAATCAGTGCAGCTGACAGGAGCGCGATCTCATAAGTCCTTGTACTTCCCAGAAGAGATTCCCTGCTCTCTGCTGAGTACATAGCCGGATGCGCGCAATAATAGATCAGCAAACCCGCCGTGATCAACACCGGCACTGCCCTGCGAATGATATTTCCCGCAAGCGGCAGATGAAGCTTTTCTACCAGTACAGACATTCTATTTGTATTCCTCCAAAAGCAGCTTCCAGTGATCCTGCCATTAGCAGCGCATCACCTGGAAAAAGTTCAGGAGGATACCATGAAACGCTCCCGCGTATTCATAACATCCCCCTGACTATGCTGTGAACCACCATGTTTCTTACAGGCGTTTCAGCAACTCTTCTCTTTCCTTCTCATATCCCGGTTTGCCAAGCAGCGCGAACATATTTTTCTTGTAGCTCTCCACGCCCGGCTGATTGAACGGGTTCACACCCAGCACATATCCGCTCACACCACATGCAAACTCGAAGAAATAGAACAGCTCGCCAAGGCAGAACTCATCCTGCCGCGGAATATTCACGATCAGATTCGGTACATTGCCGTCTGTATGCGCAAGGATCGTTCCATTCATGGCACTCTTATTAACAAAATCCACGGTCTTTCCAGCCAGATAATTCAGTCCATCGAGGTCTACCGGCTCCTCACCGATCGTGAGCATGCATCTGGACTCTTCCACATTCATCACTGTCTCAAACATGATACGGCTGCCGTCCTGGATAAACTGACCCATAGAATG
>JAJBVF010000192.1 GCA_020859965.1 Clostridiales bacterium | reverse complement strand
ATAAGATATAGATTAAGAAATATATATGGTCAAATCCTCCAGATCGAGCTACCCAAATCACGAATTTGCTCTTGTATCTATCTGGAGGATGTGCTATATTAGAAACAGAAAAAAGGTGCTACCGATAGACGGTCAGCCCAATTCATATAGTTGCTTTAAAAGTAACCGTATCCTTGGCTGGGGGCGGTTACTTTTTTGTGTTTATCAGCGCAATCAATAATGTCACGATGATCGAAAGAATCATCAGCACTATGTAGAGCATTTCAAAATCACTCATAAGCCTGCCCTCCTTTCGCAAGATTCCCTTCCGGGTTTCTATGTAATCGGAGGGTCCAGTCCCTCCGGAGAGGGCTAACCGCCTACCATCTTGGTAGCACCATGTGTAGAATTATAATATATCTTGCCCGTGAACGCAAGAACCGACATAAAATTTGCCTGGCTCAACATTGGCTTAACATTGGCTTTAAACTGGCTCGCTGAGTATATATATCTTAATCTAAGCCTTAACCTGAATCTAAGCCTTTGCCTTATTCTGAGCCTTTTATCTTACCTGAGAAGGATGCTCTTCCATGTCTTCGGACCTGCGCAGCCATCCACGGACAGTCCTTTATTCTTCTGGTATGTCTTGATCGCGGCTACGGTGTTCGCTCCTGCGGAACCGTCAATCGTCAGGGCTTTCCCATCGGCGCCCTTACATCCGTTGGACTTCAAAAGCCTCTGTAACAATTTCACATCATTGCCGCTGCTTCCGTTCTTCACATTTCCTACGCTGAACATATATGTACTACCTCCTGAAGTTGTTGTGCTTGTACTCGCTGTGCTCCCTGTGCTTGCGGATGTGGTTGTGGAACCGGAACTGTCCTCCGTCTCTCCATCCGAAAGAATCTCTGTGACGATGCTGTAATCCGGTCTGCCATACCCGGCAATACTGGAATATGTCAGAGCATAGGACTTGTCCCGGACGCATCCTCCATTTGCCACGACTCCGCTTGCGCTGCTCGTGTTCCCTTCAATCGTGTAGATCTTCGAACTGTCAACCTTCGTCACCAGTCCGGTGTGGCAGATTCCAGATGAATTCTTGAAGAATACCTGGTCACCGGCCTTCGGGCTGGATGTGTGCCACTGTCCCTTGTTTTTGTAATACTGCGCTGAGTTTACAGTATAATCATCGAAATTCCCACACAAGAGCTGCTTTGCCACCGTCTCCCCGAATGCCTTATAGAAACACCAGTCCACAAATGCGTCGCACCATGCTGCCGGGAAATCCATCACGGACGGAAGGAGATTGTGCATATCCCTGCCATACTTCGTGTAGTTTGCGGATCCGGCATTGGTTGTCTTACTGTCCAGGGAAGCGTTGCTCGCCTTTTCCAGATACCCGATCTCTGCCTCCGCCACTGCAATCACAGCGGCAATGGCTTCGTCCTCCGTTACTGCCGCCGAAACAGTATCATACTTGGTCAGGCTGTATGTCGTCACCACGTTATACGTGTTCGTCACATAGGAACTGCTCGTTGCATATCCATCCGCTTTGATGGTCTCCAAATATTTCTTCGGGTCTGTGATTCCTTTCAGGTTGCTGTACCGGGAAAGCTGAATGAACTCGAAATACCCCTTCACACCTTCGTCCATGCTGTCATACACACGGAAATTGTCGGTGATGGTGGTAAGCGTCCCGGCTGTATATTCCTCCTGCGTGGTCATATTCACAGATTTTCCGGTCCATTTGCTCCCGCACTTCATCCCGAAATAATTGTGATACTTCGACGCAAGGGTACTTTCTCCCCAGCCGCTTTCCAGAATTGCCTGCGCAATAATCGGGCTGCATACGCAAATCCCGTAACTCGGTGCGTATTTCTGCACCAGCGCGGCAATATCCGTAATAAATTTCTGCCTGCTCGCACTTAATGTTGCCATTGTAAACCTCCTGTCTGATCTCTTAATCCTGTTTCCAGTCTCCATCCTCCCAGCCATCTTCATATGAGCCGAAAATATCATCCACCCACATGGACCACTCATGGAAGAAAAGGGCTGCAATGCCAGTGACCGCCAAGGTGATCAAACCAAAAACAGCCACAGCTATTTCTCCTGTGCTCATTCCTGCCACGCCCCTCCCGCTATTTCTGTTATTCGGTGCTGTGTGTCCGGAACTGCGTCAATGCCTGAATCACCTTATCGTACCCGACCATTGATGCCAGCCATGACAAAAGGACCAACGCAATCAATATTACGGCCATCTTGTCACTGAACACCGCATCCGTCATAATCAGGTAGAAAATATCCACCACGATAGAAAGCACAACGGATACCACACCGGCAAGGAGATTCGGGTAATAACTCCGGTTCAACTCTTTCAGGGCGGTCTTAATCGCCTCCGTAAACAAGCCGGTCAACACCGACACGATCAGCAACAACAGCAAAAAATTATCAACGCTCATAATTCTTCATCCTCCGTTTCTTCATCTTCCTGATCTTCGTCATCCTTCCCGGAATCATCAGGGGTTGCATCCGCTTCTGAACCTCCGTCTGCGGATATGCTCCCGACATTATTGTCGGTAACAAAATCGTCCTCGTCTCCGCCAGTCCAGGCATCCGACTCCGGCTGTGTTCCGGGCTGTGCATCCACGGACATCTTGTCACGTTCCAAGCGGATGATCTCTTCCTGCTTGGTTTCGTGGTAGGACTTCGCCGCATAAACTGCGAAAGAAATGGTTTCTCCTACAACCGCCGTTATCAGCGTATACAGTGCGGATAAATCCTGCAAATGCCACATTGCCACCATGGAATAAATTTCCACGACCGTACAATTCAGGAATATATACGCCATAAGGACCTTCGTTGTCGAGGGCGGCTGCCATCTGCGCATAGACCGCTTCACATCCCGGATTTCGCTCTGTTTGTCCCAGACTTCCTTCTGCTTGGTGTAAAGCTGCCTTTCACGCTCCAATTCTTCCAGCGCCCAGTTGTAATCCTCCGCACTCCGTTTTTTCATCCACATTGGCCTCGCTTCCTTTCTGTGCATCCCTCACGGCTTCATACAATGCCCCTCAGAACCTTCTACAGCCCCGTGCGGCGTTTCTGACGGTTTCGGCTAACATTTCCTCACGCATGATTTAAAATCGTCAGAATGAGCCGCTCAGAGCCTTTTTGCTCATTTCCCTGAGTTGGTTCCCATTCACAACCCGATCTGTGCGAATATGAAGCCAAGCACAATGCTTATAACCGCAGTGACGGTATAGCTGACAACCTTACGCCACATCTCGCCGTCCCGATCCTCGATGGCGTTCAGACGTTTCCCTTCATCCTCCTGCAGCTTTCTCATATTCTCAATATTGTCCGTAAGTTTCTGGACTGATACGGTTAGCTGCTGAATCTGCCGGTTGTCGCTCTCCAGCTCGGATACCCTCTTGCTCAGGCGAGTGTCTTCTGCCTCCATCTTTGCGAACTCCGCATTGACCGTCCGCCTGAATTCCTCATGCTCTGCGCGTGTAACAGGTGTGTCCATTTTTCCTTACCCCCTTTCCCGCCTTACGGCGTTTCCTCAATATCATCTGCATCCGCATATGGCCGGCACATCATTTCTATGACATCCAACTCCATGTGAATCTCGTCCAGGCTCTTTTTGCTGGTGCCGTCAACATACATCAGCAAGTCGTATATCACCGACCACAGCCTCGATATAATTTTCAACATCGTCTCCCACCTCGTCTCCGGGTATTCCGTCCGGTCTCTTATTCAGAACCACAGAACACACCAGATCATCCCTGAATGTTCCGCAGTCGCAATGGTCAAGCATCCCGGTATAACATTTCAATGTGTTTGTAACATCCTCCATGGAGGTAAGCCCGACATTGTACTCATACACTTTCAGCCTCATAGCCCGTTTTATCTGCAGCGTCGTACTCTTGCGGATAGTGACATAATGCGGCCACACCCGATAGCCGACAAATTCAATGCCCTGCGATACCGGACGGATGCAGGTTTTCTGGTTGAGCGACAGCTCCAGTTCCCTCTCCAGAAATTCCTGTATGCAGTTCTTCCATTCATGCAGCTGTACTTTGCTGTCTGACAGTATGATGATGTCATCCATATATCGCACATAAAAATGGATGTGCAGGACTCTCTTGCAAAATTGGTCGAGCACATCCAGATATACATTTGCGAATACCTGCGACATCAGGTTGCCTACCGGCATCCCTACATCATACAGCCGTTCCTCCATCGGTACATCGCCCGGACCTTTCCCTGGCGGAAGCCCAAACGGAGTATGCCTGCATTCAATGATGGAATACAAGATCTGCAACAGGCGTTCATCTTTAATCTTCTTTGCGAGTATCTTTTTCAGTACCCTGTGGGATATCCGGTAGAAATACTTACTGATATCCAGTTTCAGGTAATACCATGTACCCGGCTTTTTCTCTACGGCCTTTAACCAGTACCTCAGCTTCAACATTGCTGAAAGGGCGCCTTTACCGGGAATACAGCCGTATGAATCTTCAATGTATCCTTTTACCAGTAATGGATTGATGACACGATATATCGCCCACTGCACAATGCGGTGGTAAAATGAGATTGACATGATCATCCTCTTTTTCGGTTCATACACGTAAAAGATATAATACCTGTCAATCTCATAATTGCCGGAACGGACATCCTGCTGTATCTGCTCGATAACATTCCAGCAATCATTCTGGACACGGAGCACATCCCTGTGGTATCTCCTGCCTTTCGATGCGTCCTGTATCGCCGCATACAAATTCTCGTCAGAGAATATCAGGTCGAAGACCTGTTTGATTTTCAATGCCCTATCCTCTCAGTTCCGTCTGGTGTTTTGTTATGTTTGGCAGCTTTCGAAAAAAAGCGCATTCTTACTGGCGGTCTCCATAACTGTCCCCACGCCCGCATATGCCGTCAGCGTGGTTCCGCTTTTCTCCTGCTGTCAGCACGGAGCGGAAACAGGTTCCTTTATCCCCCGCACTGCCGGGTCGTTCGTAAACTAACCGGTTCTGGCATATAGGGGTAGAGCGGAGCGGAAGCCGATGTTCGTGTTCGAGTTCGACCGGACATTGTTCAAGTTGACGTAGAACACACCCGCATTGCCGGTGTTGTTCCAGTTGCCACCACAAATCGGCAAACGCTACAACCTGTTCCCAAAGTATTTCTTACCGTTTTCTGTAATACTGGCTGTTCCGATTTCCGGATGCCTTCGGCTTCTGGTTTGCCGTATTCCCTTCCGCCGATTCCTGCGCATTCACAGTATTTATATAGCCGCCAATCATTTTTCCGATCTCCATCGAACGGCGTGTCCACTCTTTGTAAGAGGACAGCCCTTTCAGGATTTCCAATCGGAACGCAACCCGGATATATTTCTGCAAGGTTTTATTCTCCCTGTCGAAATCTCCAAGCGTCGTTTTCTTATAATGTTTCTCAGCTATGTCTACCGACAGCCTCAGCATTGTCTTCATACAATCCATCAGGTCATTGCCGATGCCCTGAATGGTCATCTCAGGTGTGGTGCCGTTCTTGATGTAGGTGTCGATCATGCCACGGTATCTCCGAGTAGTCTTCCATTCTTCGATCGTGACTTCAATATCGTACCCAATCCAACGGCGGTTGGTCCCCTGCTCGGAAAGCTGTTTGCCGGACCACACATCCGGTTTGAACACAACCTTGAATTTGCAGGAATCCGCCACAAGGACGCCATCAATATAGACTTTACCCTCTCTTGCGGAGAGCGGGCTACGGTTTACTTTGGTGCTGCTTGCCATCTTTTACGCCTCCCCTCTTACCGTGCAATCACATCGAAATAGAACTTGTCTGCGCTGTCCACAGCCTGCAGGCCAACGGTGACATACATGCTGTCTCCAGACGATTTCCCTGTATCAACAAGGAAATCCGCATCAAGGTCAACGCCAGTGATTGCTCCGTCATCCTCGTAGTTCTGCAGCATGGAGCGTCCAAGCCCTTCTACTACAGCCCAGCCGTCATCGTCATTGTCATACTTTCCAGGACGGAAGTTGATCAACAGGTCATTCGCAAAGGTGTCATAGACACGGAGCGGCCTGTTCTTCCGAATATCCTCCGGAGTATCTTCATCAAAGGTGACACGGCTGTTGATGTCATATTCCAGAATGACTGCGCCTTCGTCATCCACGCTGAAGAATGTCTGACCGGCCTCAATCGCCGCAATGGAAGAGTAATCGTCATTGGTCTCGCTCTTATACTGCGTCTTTGCTGCCTCAATGGTGTTCTTCGCATATGCTTCCGCAAGCAGTATAACGGCCATCTTTACCGGCTCCGGTATCGCTTCCAGTGATTCATCATCAAACCGATTGTTCGTGATGGCAATCACTTTCAACTCTGCCCTGGCAATATCAAAGGCCAGCTTTTCAACTGACCTTTTCGCCACATCCTCATGGGTCGTATACGCTATCACTTCTGCGGGTGTAACCCACGGCCTTGATACAGCCATATGATCGCCCCCTTACTCTGACCGAAGCGCCTCTCTCGCCGCATCTGCTCTGGCAATGGCCTCGATGATTCTCTGCAGAATATCGTCCTTGGTCTTGCATCCGGTGATGTCAATACCATTCTGTCCTGCATAAGCGACCAGATCTGCCTTATTCTTGCCCTGCAGTTCGGCAATGAGCGGAGTTTCACCACTCTCGCTTTCCTCGGACGTATCAGCTTCAAGCTCGCCCTCATTCTCTTCCAGACTCGCGTTCTGTTCTGCGGTCTCTCCGACAACAGTGAAAAAGCCTGTTTTCACAAGCTTATCCGCCTGTTCCTTATCCTCCACATACAGATCGGGTTTTCTCTTGGAAGCACTCAGGTTCCCAACGGTATAGGACATCCCTTTAATCAGTTTAAGATGATACATAGCGCACCTCCTTAGATATCTGCAAGGTTCGTCAGGATAACAGCCGCATCCAGTTCCTCGATAATGGAATCGAAGTCGAAGTGGACAACGTAAAATCTCTTATCCTGCATGATCGCTTCCTTGCCCTCGGTAGTCTTCCGAATCACGATGCCGTAAGTGTTTACGGTGATCAGGTTCTTCGGGTTGGTCAGGATGATGCAGTCATCCGGCATCATCGGCACTTCTACCACTGGAACAGCCGCAGGATTCTCTACACGCTTATCGGTGATGATTCCGCCTGCGGTAACAGCCTGACCGAGAATATAACGCTCCCAGTCCTGCTTTCTGTGCGGAGACATGAGCCAACGGAGCGTACCGTTATTGTATTTATTCGGGATGGCTTTCAGGCCAGCGTAGAACGTGTCCAGTGTAACGGACGCTGCGGAATTATCCACAACATTGGAACCAGCTTTGAGCTGTTTAATCCAACCGTCATTCTGGTACAGGAAATCGTGGTCTTCGTCCTCGGCATCCACTTCCGTATCACCGTTGCGTCACTGATGGCATAAGACTTTGCAATCTTTCCCGGCACTTCTTTCACTTCCTTTCGCATGAAATTTTAATGAGTTACCATAAAGCACAATTTATTTTTTTGATAATTTGCCATAAGGCACAATCAAAATAAGCACGGCGCTCTCGTGCCATGCTGTCTGACATATCTCATGCGGCTTCACCCTTCCTGTATGCTTCGTAATAGGAATTGTAGATCTCCCAGGTAACGCTTGGGTCGTCCCTCGGTTCCTCAATTCCGTAATCCTCTTTGAACTTCGTCTCCCATTCTCCGTATCCGTGTCTGTGAGCGCATTTACCATCGTAATAAGCTCCACATCCCCATTCATCACCTTGTTATAGGCTGTCACCTGATCTCTCGGAAAACGCTTTGCAATGACCATTGCGGCCTGAACCTCCTGCGTCTGCCTGCTGATCATCATTTCCGTCTGCGTTGTCCTCTGTGCCGGTGCCTGATTCTCAAAACTCTGCAATTCATTCATTGTGTTGTGCCTCCTTGATTTTTTTATTTGTATCGTCCTCCATCAATACCGTTGCCATATTGCAGGCTGTCCGGAAGAAATATTCCTTCACGACATCTGGTATCAATAGCGGAAGATAGCCTTCATCTTTCCCTGATGTTTCCGCCTTCCTTCTGGCGTACTCCACAATACAGTCAAACTCGCTGTCTGAAATCACATACCCTTTGTTTTCGAGTTCGTCTTTTATCTCCCTGTATTCCGGCATTTCCTTCTGGCCCTCCTGCGTCTGACTCGGATTTGCTTCTCTGCCAGAAACACAATCGGCACGATTGCCCATTCGCTCCCAAATGCTATGTAGCCGCGCTCCATATACGCCAGCCTCAATGCAACCCCCATAAGAACACATCCCACACATAACGCTATCCAGTGCCGTACAATCCATCGTTCTAACATCCCCTCCGATACCTCCTACTGGTAAAATTTGTGGTTCCCGTTCTGGAAAAGAAATCTCAGGTTCCTGCTGTGCCAGCTATCCCCTTCACAGCTTTCAAAATACAATGCACACCCAGTTCATGGTTCGCGAGGGTGGATGTTGAAATCCCTAATAGCTCTGCTGCACTTTCCCGGCTGCTCAGCTTCTCGTTGTATTTTGCTGCCTTTTCCCTACAGGCAAAATAGATGTTGTCCCTGCATTTCTTGCAATCACCTGCCATTGTTTCTTCATCTCCTGTCAGCGTATAATAATGTCAATGATTCATTCCTCATACGAATCAGATATGTGCAAATAATCACTGATTTTCTTTATTGCCGGAGGGCTGACGACTCTCCCATTCAGGACAGATGACACATGCTCCCTGCTGTACCCCAGTTCTTTGGCCAACATGGTCGGGGTGATATCTCCCCTAATCATCTCGATCTTGGCCTTTTTGCACCATGGAGACAATTTTCCGGTCATTAGTTTTTCACTCCCTTCTTTACTTTCAGTGGTATTTGTTTTAAAATGAAGTGGTATTTGAGCTTCTTTTCCATCCTCAAATTAAACTCAAAAATCATCTTACATTTGTTATCTTAACTCATTAAATGAATTTGTCAACACAAAATACTCGTTTTATTGAGTTTTTTGGAGGGATTATTATGTTCTACGACAACGTGAAAGCCGCCTGCACTCGAAAAGGTACCAATATCACCACCGTTCTTACCGAAATAGGGCGTGCTACGGGCAACACAGGCACATGGAAGCTGGGGAAATACCCCCGTCTGGACCTTGTAATGGAAATGGCAGAGCATCTCGGAGTCTCCGTGGATGAACTGGCCTACGGCAAGGGGCAGGCTCCATACGCTGATCAAACTCAGGGAAATGAAATTGACGATGAATGGGTGGATATTATCACCCACATACCGGAAGACCGGCAGCAAATGTGCAAAGACTTCCTGAGGACGCACATGGTCATCCCGGAAAAATATGCCGATGGCAAGAAAGCATAATTTCTTCTGAATACCTTGCCTGGCGCAGATCCACCAGAGACAAATGAAAGGAGGCATCCCCATGTCAGAACGTATCTCCATCCAGCCGCAAAAGCCAGCCGTGCCGAAGCGTGATGAATTTGTCCTCGAACTCCAACGGCTTCTTGCCTGCTATCAGCTCGCTACGGAGGAGGACCGGCAGATCGTGTGGTCGGCACTCAACAAATACGTGGATAAAATCATTTAATGTGCAGGGGCAGCCCCGTGAAGGGGCTGTTTTTGCGTGAAAGGGGAAATTTACTATGGCTCGGAAAAAGCCGCATTACAAAATCCAGAATGCGTCCACCCGCATCATTAAGGTCGCAATCTACATCCGGGTGTCAACGACATACCAGATTGACAAGGACTCCCTGCCTATGCAACGGAAGGACCTTATAGCGTACTGCACCCTCATTCTCGGCACGGAGAACTATGAGATTTTTGAAGATGCCGGATATTCTGGCAAAAATACAGACCGGCCGGCATTTCAGGAAATGATGCAGCGGATCCGCAATGGGGAGTTCACCCATGTTCTGGTTTGGAAAATAGACAGGATTTCAAGGAACCTCCTTGACTTTGCGGAAATGTATGAAGAATTGCAGGCTCTGCGTGTTACCTTCGTCAGCAAAAATGAGCAGTTTGACACGAGCACGGCAATCGGTGAAGCCATGCTCAAAATCATACTTGTTTTTGCGGAGTTGGAACGGAACATGACTTCGGAGCGTGTGACCGCCACCATGATAGCCAGGGCAAATAATGGGCAGTGGAACGGCGGAAGAATCCCTTTTGGATATGACTATAACCCGGAGACTTGCACATTCTCCAATCGGGAGGATGAAGCCAAAGTCTGCCGCATATTGAAAGATGATTATATCTCCAATAAATCACTTACTCATACCGCCCGGCTTTTAAATGACTCGGGCTTCAAGACTCGTGCCGGTGTAAATTGGACACCTACTGCAGTATGGATAATCGCATCCAGTCCATTTTATGCAGGAATCTACAGATATAACCGGTACAAGGGCATGGAAAATCGGACTATAAATCCGGAGGATGAATGGGTTATGGTTGCCGATCATCACCCGGCAATTTTTACTTTGGAGGAACATGAGACGATGGCCAGTATTCGCTCTAATAATTCCAGAAACTTCAACTCCCCTGGAAGGGAAATCCGTTCCCGTAACGTTCATATTTTCTCTGGCATTGCCTACTGTGGCAAATGCGGGCGCAGGATGACAAGCACTCCGGGGAAAAATCACGCTGACGGATACAGACC